>RDXT01000081.1 GCA_004292985.1 Bacteroidota bacterium | reverse complement strand
TACGGTAAACTCCTCATAGTCATCTCCATCGGCGGCGCTGCCCTTTTTCATGGCCTTTTCAATGGTATCGCGGGTAACGCCTGCCTTGCGCGCGTTTTTGATGGCCATGCGCAGGCGTGGGTTGGCCTCAGGGTCAGGCCCGCTCTCCCGGACAGAAATGTATAATTCCTTGATCAGTTTGGTAAACAGCCTGCCGCGACGCTTGTCCTGCAAGCCCTTGCGGTGTTTGATGTTTGCCCATTTGCTATGCCCGGCCATAGAAGCGAAAACTTGGTAGAAGGATAACGTAACATGCGAACCCTAACCCAAAACTACAACAATTCACCGGGATTTTGTATGCATGTACAAAGCAGGGCGGGCGCGTTTATGCTTCCGTAACCAGGGCTTCTTCAAGCACCCGTGCTTTTGGCGCGACCGGGGCTTCGAGCAGGGGGTGTTCGCGGCCCATACCGGCGATTTCCTGCACCAGTTCCTGTCCGGAGGCTGTGAGATAGCGGATCAGGAAATGGTAGGTGCGCGAATTGACACGGTATCCGCTCAGGGTAAATGTGAGCGATCCGCCGGGGGGGCAGAGGTAGGTATCGGCGGCAATGGGAGCCGTATCAGGCTCGAAGGTAACCATCAGTTCATTGTGATTGCCGGGCGCGAGGCCGAGATAGGTCAGCGGGCCGCCGTGGTTGCGCAGGGTAAACTGAAGGGTGCCCGCAGAAAGCAGCACCAGGCGCTCTGCCTCCAGGCGCGGATCGGCACCTGTGCTCTCCTCCCCGGCCGCTGGCTCATACACAGCAGCTGGCTCGGGTTGCTGAATCACTCCTTCGGGAAGGGCCACTTCGGGCTGGAAAGGTTCTTTGCGGGGGCCATAGCGCAACTCCAGGTCCTGCTCGCGGGGTGCAGACACTTCAGCAACGGCAGGAGGAGTCGTTTTTTTGCTCCAGTAAGGATCGGGTTTCGCATCCGCTTCGCGGGCCTGGCTGCGGCTGCGGATCAGGTGCCAGGCAACAAACATTCCTGCAATGCAGGCAATGATGCCCGTAGCAGCTACGGCCAGATCCAGGATCTTTTCGAATGAAGCAAAACTCAGCATGGCACACACATTATTTCTGCAACGTAGCAAAAACAAGGCCACTTGACCTTTTCCGAAGCAGATTTTTACAAATAACGAAATGCCTGCTGAAATATGATGCGCCTGGACTATTTATGCGGGAAAATCTGTGCCCCGCCCCTGAAGATAGGGGATCAGCTCATGCATATCGGCCAGCACAGCGTCTGGCTGGCAGGCTTCGAGCTGCTCGCGGCGGTGGGAACCATTGGCTACCCCCAGCGAAAGACAGCCTGCCCGTTTGCCGCTTTCGATGTCGGCAGGGGTGTCGCCGATCATCAGCACTTCGCTCAGATCCGTAACCCCGAACACCTCCATCGCCTTGAGGATCATATCGGGTGCGGGCTTGCCTTCTTTCACATCTTCTGTGCAGAGAGAGAGGTCAATCGGCGATGCGCCCTGGTTCTGGTGATGCTCATCCAGGCCTTCGAGCCAGCCGAGCCTGTCGAGGATAATGTCGGTTACTTTGCGGTAAAATCCGGTGGCAAGTGCCGTGCGTACACCTTTTTCGCGCAGAAAAGACAGCACCTCCATCGCTCCTTCGGTGGGTTGGGCGCCCTGTGTGAGGTAGTGCTGCTCCAGGTTGTGGCAAAATAATATATAAGAAGCATTTACCTCTTTTTGCCATGCCTCATTGCGGCTTCCGATCTGGCGTTCCCAGTATTTTTCAAACACCACCCGCTTGGTCCAGCCCTGGGCAGCCTGAATTTCTTCGTCCGAAACATCGAGACCCACCTGCCGGGCAGTGTCCGCAAAACAGGTTTCTACTTCTTTCAGGTCCCGGACCGTAGTCCCTGCCATGTCGAAAACAGCCAATTTGAGCAACGCCATATCTGTTAGGGTTAAAGCACGTGTGAACAGGATCCGACCTGTTTCATCTTTGTCAACAAAGATAGGGTCTTGTGCATATTCAGGTCGTTAAGTATCTATTAAATAATTGTCCGGATTTGATGCGTAAAGCAAGATTTGTTCAGATTCCTCTTACCTATTTTTCGCGCCATCGCGTATATTGTGAAAATACCGACTAAGACCTTATGAATTTGCGTTTTTTTCTGATATGCCTGTTTTTGTTCTTCGTACCGGCGGCATTTGCCCAGCCTGATCCCGAGGCAGATCTGGCGGAGCGATATTTTGCAGATGGCGAATATGAGCCGGCGCTGAACCTGTTTCTAAAACTCCACAGCGACTCGCCTTCCGAGCCGTATGTGCGGCGGATCGCGGACTGCTACGAAAAGCTCGACCAGTATGATGAGGCCATTCGTTTTCTGCAAAAAGCCATCCGCAAGGACGAAGACAACACCCTCTATCCGCTCCTGCTGGCAGGTGTGCTGGAGAAAACGGGCGAACTGAAAGAGGCAGACAAACTCTACGACGATGTTATTACGCGGCAACTGATGCAGGAGGGCGACTTTGTGCAGGCAGGTGTGTATCTCTATCAGGCAGGTAAACTGGACCTTTCGCGGCAGACCTATCTCCAGGCCCGCAAGCGGCTGAAGGAGACCTATATCTTCGCCAACGAACTCTCGAACATCTATCTGGCGGAGGGAGACTTCGAAAATGCCGCCAAAGAATGCCTCAATATCTACTTTGAAAATACCGATAACCTGGGCATGGCCAATATTTCGATTCTGAATATTACCGGACCCTCTACCCAGACAGCCATCGAGCGGGTGCTGCTTTCGGCCATCGAAGCGCGGCAAAACGACCTGGGCCTGCGTACCATTCTGTTTGAGTTTTATGTCCTGGCTGAAAATTTTCCGGAGGCTTATATTCAGGTAAAAGCCATAGACCGTCTGTTTAAAGAAGACGGAGAGCGCATTTTTCGCTTTGCCGAGACCATGCGCAACAACAAAAACTACGATCTGGCCAATGAGGCCCTCGATTACCTGATCGAACGCAAAAAAACATCGCCCTACTTTTTCGCGGCTCACTTTGAGAAGGCGGGCAACTCCGAGCGCAAGGCCTTCGACCAGATTCCGGCGGATATGGCGGCGGTGCAGCAGGCAGTGAACGACTACGGTCGTCTGCTCGATGAGTTTGGGCGGAAGTCCCAGTTTTTTGATGCGGTCTATCGCCGCTCATCGCTGATGGTGTTTTATACCAATGACCTCAACGGCGCACAGGCAGAGCTGGAAAACATCCTCCGCCTGCAGCAGTCCCTCAAACCGGAGGACTGGGCAAAGGCCAAGCTGCTGCTGGGTGATGTGCTGCTGATCAAGCAGGAATACAACAAAGCCAAACTCACCTACACGGAGGTGGCAGATGCCTTTCGCGACCGCCAGACCGGGGCTATGGCTAAATTTAAACTGGCGCAGCTTGCCTATTACAAAGGTGAGTTTAACCTGGCGCAGGCCCAGCTCGAAGCGATCAAAGACAATACCTCCAATGATATCTCCAACGATGCCATTAAGCTGGGGCTGCTCATCATTGACAATACCGGACTCGACTCTACAACGACAGCCCTGGAGATGTTTGCGCAGGCGCAGCTGCTGACCTACCAGCGGAAATATACAGAGTCCATGGCCAAACTCGACTCGCTGGCGCAGGCCTTTCCCGACCACCCCCTCGCCGATGAAATTTTGTGGGAAAAAGCCAATATCTACCTGAAAAACAATGACATACAGACCACGCTGTCCTACCTGGAGCGCATTTTAGATGTGTTTTCGTATGACATTTATGGCGACGATGCGCTGTACACCAAGGCCCGCATTTACGACTTTACCCTCAAACAGCCGGAAGCGGCCATGCAGATGTATCTGGAGTTTCTGACCCGCTTTCCCGGCAGCCTGTACTCGGTGGAGATCCGCAAGCGCATCCGGGAGCTGAGGCAGGGTTGAGATTTTTGCACTTCAAAACCTATTGAAGTGATTTCTGGTTTATCTTTGCACAAATGCATCGCATGTCACTACAAAGCTGGTTTTCGGATATCGTTCACAGTACCCGCACACTGCTCGGCGGGCTTCAGGTGTCGGGGCGGCAC
>RDXT01000080.1 GCA_004292985.1 Bacteroidota bacterium | reverse complement strand
CGCAGCTGCGCAGGCGATCCAGAATCCCTACGCAAATCTGCCGGAAGAGTGGAGGCTGCCCGCAGCGATGCCAGAGGTGTTGCCCCTGGCCGCTGCCCCCGAAGCCGAGCCGGCGGGAAGCCAGTGGAGCATGGGGGTTTTCTCCCTCGCCATTCTGAGCCTGATCATTATTTTCTGGATCGGGAGCAGCCAGCGGCCCGTTGCGCCAGAGTTTTCCTGCCCCTTTGAGGCCGACAGTCTTTACCACGTGCTGATGCTGCCGCCCGCCGCCCAGGATAGCCAGCTCCGGCTGCGCGCAGATTCATTTTTTTGGGCATATCCCGGCAAATACCGTTTTCAGTTGGTGGAAAAGCTGCCCCGCGACGGGGTAAGCCGCTTGTTTGCCGGCTGCCACACAGACCTGGTGCTGGAGGCCCGCTCCGACAGCGCCGCAGGCCATGTGCTGTGGACTATGTACTATGAGAGTGGTCCCGGCGCGGTGCAACAGGGAAAAGTGACCTTTCCGCAGCAGGACAGCAGCTACACCTTTGCCGAAGTATCCTCCTTTCTCGAAAACATGGTCTTCCGCGCAAGGGCGATGTCGGCCTTCGGGCAGGAAAACTATGCAGAGGCGCTGTATTGGTTCCGCAACCTCCCCGAGCGCATATTCAGCCAGGAACCGGCCCTTCTTCAGCGTCTGGCCCAGTCCTGTGTGCAGGTGAAAGAAGACGACGAAGCCCGGCAGCACTACGACCGCCTGCTGCTCATAGACACCGCCAACGCTGCGGCCTATCACGAGCGCGGGGGTGTGCTGGTGAGAAAACGCGACTATACGGCAGCCCGCGAAGACTTTCGCCGGGCAGTGAGCCTCGACTCGACTTTGTACGATGCCTGGTACAACCTGGGGCTTTTGCTGATTAATACCGAATCGTATGAAGAGGCGGAACCCGTTGCGCGGCGTTTGCTGCGGCTGAAGCCCGAGGAAGCCCGTTCGCAGGCGCTGATGGCCGCCACCTGTGCGGGTATGCAGGACCGCGACTGCCTGATGAGCTACCTGCGCGAAGCGCGGAAACTGGGCTTAGATGTCGAGGCCTTTTTGACCTATGTGCCTGTTTTTCAGTCATATAGGTCGGATCCGGAGATAAAAGCCCTTTTGCAATAGGGGTACCAGACTTCCCAATATCCGGTCAAAAGCGAAAAGTTACGGATGAATCACAGAATCAACCGCTTCGGGCAATTCCATTGATCTAAGGCGAAATGCAGATGTAGTTTTACATCGCTTCACTGCATGTAACCCACCTTAGCTATGTTCGGATCCCAACTTCCCATCGTCTTTTTTGCCTGTGTAAACAGCTACCAGCGCAACCGCAGACGCTTTCGCTACCTCGTGGAGGAGCGGAAATACCTTGCAGGACTGCTGGGAAGTGTGCCTGAGCGGCAATATTATCTGCCTGTGCAAAAGGGCAACCTGCCGCACGAGCGCTTTATGGAGATGCTGCGGCGGCGGGAATACAGCGAGCGGGTGGCCCTGCTTCATTTTACAGGTCACGCGGATAGTGATGACCTGCGCATCGAATCCGACCATTTTGAAACGCCCCTCAAACTGAGTGAGCTTTCGGACCTGGTGGCCTCGCTGCGCAACCTTCAGGCTGTATTTCTGAGCGGATGCGCCACACCGGGCATCATCGAGACCCTGCTGCGTCGCGACATTCCGGCGGTGATTGTTACGCAGACACAGGAGCGCGACCCGCGCGCGCAGGAGATTGCAGCGTCTTTTTACTACTATCTGGGCCAGGGCTGCACCGTGATGGAGGCTGTGGACTATACCTCCGTTCGTTTTCAGGACTTCCGGAATATCGAGATTAAATACGAGATCGAAACAGACGAGTGGATCTGGGAGGCTAAAGAAGCTGCCGAACCGCTGCCCTGGGGGCTGTATTACCTCACAGAAAATGCCGCCAGGATCAACCAGCGCATCCATCGCCGCAGGAATCTGCCTGTGGAAGGGGGCGAAAACGAGAGCCAGAGCTTCCGCAAACGCTGGCCCCGCTGGCTGCGCTATTCCGCTGCCGCACTCCTGCTGGCCCTGACCGCAGTCGGGCTTACCTTCCTGATTGGCCGCCCCTCGGACATGGCCTATCTGCTGGCCTTCTGATGCCCTTTGGGAAATCCGGCTATTTTTCGTAAAATTGTATGCTTGCATACCATTTTGCTACATACCTTTTTATCCTCAGACAGTGGAAGTAAAGACCAGAGAGAAGCGGCGGGCGGTTTGTTTTGATATAAAAGTAACCTGGCTTGCCATTTCGCGGATGTACAATGCCAAAGCGCTCAAGGAGGGCATTACAACCAACATTGGTTTTGTATTGCTGCACATAGACTCCGAGAATGGTACGCCTGCCACCAAAATTGCTCCGCTGATGGGTATGGAGTCCCGCAGCCTCACCCGCATGCTCTCCAAACTGGAAGAGCAGGGCCTGATCTACCGCCAGGGTGACCCCAATGACGGGCGCATGGTCCGCATTTTTCTCACTGAAAAAGGTCTGCACAAAAAAGCCCGCGCCAAAGAGGTTGTGATCGGGTTTAATAAACAGCTCTACGCCCAGATTCCTCCGGCAGACCTCGAAGTATTCTTCCGGGTGCTGGACCAGATCGGCGAAATCGCCCGCGAAAACCACCAGGGAAATGTTACCCAGGCGGTGGTGTCATCGGGATTAATGGAGTGAACAGGGATCAGGGAACAAGGAACAGGGCCGCCGGTTGGAGCCTGTCCCGCCTGCGGGGAGCATATTAAGCGGTCCCTGAGCTTGTCGAAGGGCCGCCCTTACACCGTCGGTTCTGCCCAGGGATCGTAAGATCCGAAATTCCACAGGAAACCTTCGGGATCGAGGCAGGTATAACTTCGTCCGCCGTAGTCTTCGCCCTTAATATCAATCACAATCCGCGCACCGGCAGCGACGGCGTGGGCATAGTGCGCATCGGGATCCTCCACATATACATAGCAGCACTGGGTCTGGAAGCCGCCGATCTCGCGGGGCTGCCGCATGTGCGTGCTAAATTCGGAAGAACTGTCGGCGGAGCCTAACATGATCATCGAGTTGCCAAAGGTAAGCTCGGCATGGATGATTTTACCCGCTTCATCTTCAAAAGATACGTGTTTTTGAAACCCAAATGCCTCTTTCAGCCAGGAAATGGCCTCTTTTGCGTTGTCGTAACGGATTACGGGGATGATAGGAGACTTTTGCATAGGAGTGGTTTTAGGGGAAGAAGAGGCGTAAAGAAAAGTAATATTTTTGGCATTTGCTAATTTTATTGATATTTTCTTAAGCTATTTGGCAAAAATCACAACTGCTCCACCAGCTCCCGAAACCGCGTAACCCGCCGGGCGTCCTGCGGGCGAAAGAGGAAGGGCGCTACATCTCTGGCCATCTCTTCCATATCCAGCTTTTCGCAGTGGGCCAGGAGGCGGGACTTCAGGGCGGGGGTGTTGGTAATGCCTGTTTTGAGTTCGAGGTAGGCCCAGTCGGGTGCGATGTTCATTCCCAGTAAAAAGGAGACGTCGAAAAAATCACGGCCTTTGTTGCGGACACGGTTGAGGATCGCATAGTATTTCTGAGCAAGGATCAGCGGAAGCGGGGCCGCAAACACCTCTGTGAATATGTCAAACTTATTGAGCAGCACCAGTTGTGGCTGGTAACTGTAATGCTGGGCCTCGGCATCGAGCTGGATCAGGATTTTTTGCTCCCGATAGCCACTCAGCCCTTCGCCAAAGAGCAGACCCGGGAAACGGATATAGCAATGCCAGGCACCTTTGTGTACCATTTTCACCTCTGCCTGATAGCCATCTGCGATCAGCTCTTCACGGATCAGCCCAGCCAGTTGGTCCCATTCTTTTTCCGTAAGTCCCTGAATATCAAAGTCGAGGTCTTCGGAAAAACGGGAGTTATTGTGCAGAATACGGAGACAGGTACCACCAATGAAAATCAGTTTTGAGGCAAAACCAGAGTCGTAAATGATTCTCAGAATCAGGTACTGGAGATACTCCCGCAGCAGAAAATCGCCGAAGGCATGAAGCGGGAGCGGATACGATTTTTTGATTTCTTCA
>RDXT01000079.1 GCA_004292985.1 Bacteroidota bacterium | reverse complement strand
TGTGGTGAAGGCATCCATGCGGCCCGGCGACCAGGACACCACCTTCAGGCCTGCGCGGTCATCGCCGAGGGTCCAGCCCATAGATTCCCAGTTCGACCAAAGGCCGCCCTGCCAGCGCCGCACATAGATATCATCGTCTGTGTCCCAGAATACGGCCAGCTGATCCGCTCCATACGCGACTGTGAGGGGCCAGGCCTTGGGAAAATCATTTACGGGTCTGCCCAGTATGCCCCATTCGGGCAGGCGGGAGCCATCGTTCTGGGTCTGCTGCCCTGCCAGAAACACCGGGCTGAATAAACAGCCAGTCATCAGGATCAAAAAAACAGATTTCATATGGATACAGATCGTCAGGGGGTAGTGGGGGTAGTGAAAATGTTGAGTTTGGTCAGGTGAACTACATCACCGTCATAGCCAAAGGACTCTTCCAGAAATGCGGGCATCTGATCGAGGTACACCCGCTTGTAACAGAGGCGGCGACTCAGAGGGCCCGTTTCGCAGAATTTGGTATTGTCTGTATAGCGGAAGGTAAAGTGGTCGTCGTCTCCGTCGCCATAGGCATAGTCGGGGTTGGCATCGCGCTCAAACAGGGCGAAATACACATCTATATAGGCTCCTTCGCGGGTACCGGGCGGATAGAGAAAGACCACTTTGTTGGCAGTCGAAAGCTGGTTCTGGGATTCAGAGAGGTCTATCGCGTGCTCGCCGGGCAGGTCCATGAGCATGTTTTCTCCGCGTACGGCGGGAATTTCCGTGCCATCTGCCCGATAGGCCATTACCCAGGATTTGCCATACATCACAATGTCATCATTGGCTTCGGTATCACCGCGTATCATCAGTCCGCCTACTTCGATCCGGGCACCCTCCGATTTGAGCGCAGGTGGTGTGCAGGTCTGGCGGATAAACTCATCGGTTGCCGTGCGGTAGGTAACGATATGGTTGTCGCGGGTAGTGGCGATGGTATATTTAATGGGCTGGCTGGTCTGATAGGTGAGGGTACGGGCCATATTTTCGACCTTGTTTTTCAGGTCAGCTACGCTGTAGGCCGGTACCACAGCCCGCGAATCCCCTCCGACGATGAACATTTTGACAGTCGTTTCCTGGGTGAGTTTGCTGCTGAGCAGGTCCATGCTGACATCTGCCCCTGCCACGAGGGCTTCTACCTTGAGGTCGAGCTTGTTGGCGATGGATTCGAGCGACTCACGGGTTTCGACACTGGCCAATACGCGCATCCCATAGTCGGCCTTTTTGATATAGACCATGTTCGGGTCGCTGTTGAGCGTTTCGTCCATAAAAAAGCCTCCCTGTGGCGCTTCGGCATCTATGGTAAACATGATCTTGGTCATGTCGATCAGCAGATAGGACTTCTTTTCACTTTTGTCGAAGCTGAAGAGGTTGTCAATGCTGTATGTGAGGTAGTGAGCGCCTGCGCCGATCTGAAGCTGAAAGTCAGCCTGATTGTTCACTTCTTTGACCGTGGCCTGAAAACTCAGGCTTGACTGCTGGTTGGCATTGGTCGAAAACTGCCCGTAGAGGTTGGCAATGGCCTGACGCAGGGTGTGGAGACGCGGGTCCTGCACAGTCTGAAAGACGGTGCCGCCTGCGATCAGGTTTTTGACCGAGCCGGAGAGGACAAAGGGATTGATAGAGGCCTCCTGGCGTTTCCAGCTCCCGCTGAGGTAGTCGAGGATGTTGAACACAGACCCGGGCACGATCTCCTCGACCTGGCTGGCGACGTCGGCAGTCATAAAGGAGTTGTCGTCCAAGGAGATGCGAACGATGGAAGTTTCGCAATCGGTGTCGTCGGAGGGTGTGGGCTTGGGCGGAGATGTTTTGGCTTTGCCATAGACTTTGGGTCCTTGTCCGTCGGTCTGGGTAAGCGAGGGGTAAATATTATAGGTAGAGGTAAGGGTGCGTCCATCGGAGGTTTTGCGCTGTTTTTGGACGACGCCATACAGTTGCGGCACCTCCATTTTGTCTCTGGGCAGGGTAAAGATAATGTCCCTGTTGGCGGGTTCGAAGTAAAAAACAGCTCCTTTGCCGCTGAATTGCACGATCGCAGGGCCATTGTTGCGGTTTTCGTTGCCCCCTTCGACATGCAAAAATTTACCCGACTGCTCACAGCGAATGTGGTAGCCTCTGCCATCGCTGCTGCTGAGTACCGAGAAGTACAGGTTGGGCTGGTCCACATAGTCCCATTGAATCACCGGCGCATTGTCGCTCATAGACTGCCCCGCGATATTCAGGTAGCGGTTGCTGTGCACAGCCATGAGAGTGAAGCGGTTATTGCCTGTGTTTTTCAGCTCGAACTTGTGGTTGCTCTGGTTGGCATAGTCCCACTGGATCAATACGGCTCCATTGTTGGGATCTACGCCCGCTACGCCTGCATACTTGTTCGTAGAAATGATTTTGAGGAAATAGACCCCATCGGGTGGAGGCGGAGAGGCCATCGCCGTGGTCTGGCTTTTGGGAACCTGGGTCTGGATTTTCAAAGGCTGTGCGACGAGCGGTTGCGCCATGAGGCCTCCCAGCAGGAGCCAGACGCAGCATAAACGAGAAATAATCATATGTGTAGGTATGTTGAAAATGACATACCAATACTCGCATATCCGCTCCGGATGCTTCCGGGCTTTCTAAGGAACAACCAAAAAAGCCCGGTGAATGACGCATTCACCGGGCTGTCTTACAAAAGGGCCGAAATCGGGCAGAAACCTTAGTCGTCTATGCCTGCAAAGCTGCCGTTGGGAGCGAAATAGAGGCGGACACCGCTTTCGAAACGCACTTCGTACATGCGCACATCTCCGGCATCATTGAGTTTTTTCTTCACTTTCTTGATGTCTTCGCCTGCAAAGTTCTGGGTTACATAGTCTTGCGAAACCTGGGGCAGGTCGGAGAAAGAAATGTTGAAGCTGTCGTCATCGCCACCGGGGCTGTCATCGGAGATCGGGTTCCAGTTGGCATCAAAATACACTTCCACACCGTTGCTCAGATACACTTCATACTTCCGTACCGTACCATCTGCATTCAGCTTCTTTTCAACCTTTACAATGGTCAGGGTCGTAAAAGTGGTCTGGAGATAATCGGTAGCCTGGGCGGGTACATCGCTGATGTTCACAGGTACAGAACCGCTGGCGAGGCTGTTGTCGTCGCAGCTGCTGAGCAGGGCGAGGACGAGGGTCAGGGCGAGAATTTGAAAGAAAGACTTCATAAATACTGAGATGATTTGTTGTTCAATACCCAAATATCTTTCGG
Source organism: Bacteroidota bacterium (assembly GCA_004292985.1). GTDB lineage: Bacteria > Bacteroidota > Bacteroidia > J057 > J057 > RDXT01. Next base: position 838 of record RDXT01000079.1, on the reverse strand, counting down.
TCTTCTGAGGGGGACAAAATAAGGTATCGGAGGCCGGAAAAAGGGGTGCTGAAGCCGGAATCAGGGCGCTCAGAGCGCCTGAATGCTTTGCCGGAAACGCTCTCCACCGCCTGTGATCTCCAGCAGGTAGAGACCCGCAGGCAGCCTGCCCAGATCGAGCGGGCTTTCTTTTTCGATGAGAAGGGCCTTTTCATACACAAGCCGCCCCTGCATATCCCAGAGCGATACCTGCACAGACTGCGCGCGCAGGGAGTTGTGCCGGAGCGTAAGCGTCCCGTTCTGACCGACCGGGTTAGGTCCTGCCTGCCAGCGGATATCGCCGTTAAACTGCACGCTCAGCACCTGGGTGGACCCTTCGCTGCCATCTGCCAGCACATAGCGGAGCCGGTAATAGTTGAGACCTACCAGCGGATAGGGGTCTGTCAGCCGGAAATCCGCATCGCCCTGAGCGGCTGATACTTCGCCAATGACCTGATAATCAGTGCCATCGCCAGAGCGCTCTACCTTAAATATCGCCGGACTCTCCAATGCCGCACTGCTCCAGCGGAGCCTGATGCTGTCTTTGACCTGTGTGGCATTCCAGTCTATAAGTTCCAGCGGCAGCACCGCATCGGGCACCACAGAGATATTGTCGAAATAGTAATAGGCATAAGAAAATCCGGGCGTGCTGGGGGTGGCGAACTGCTGGATAGTGGAACCGGCATCATTTCGGAAGTTACCAATAGTGAGGTGTGTAACGTTTGTGGCGGGGGTAAAGGTGTAGGTGACCGTTTGCCAGGTAGTGCTGAACAAGGCCCCGGCAGACTCATAGGTAGGGGTGAGCAGGATCGGATTGGCT
>RDXT01000078.1 GCA_004292985.1 Bacteroidota bacterium | reverse complement strand
GACGGTTGTACGGTGCATGATACCGTTGTGCTGACAACCCGGCCCACGCCTGCGCCGAGCCTGGGTCCCGATACCGCCCTTTGCCGATGGCAAAACTACATCCTCGACGCCAGCACCCCTGGCGCGACCTACCTCTGGCAGGATGGCAGCACCGATGCGCGTACCCGTGTGCAGGAGGCAGGGAGATACTGGGTAACCGTTACCGACGAAGGGTGTATTGGCACAGATACCATGCGCAACCGGGCGGTGTTTGAGTTCCTCGACCTCGGTCCCGATACCCTGCTGTGCCAGGGCGAAGTGCTGGACTACGACCTCTCCTTTCCCGATACCGAATACCTCTGGCATGACAATTCCGTCTCACCCCGATACCTCGTGGATGCGCCGGGCACCTACTTTGTGCGGGTGGATAACGGTTGCCAGACCTTCCGGGACACCGTGGATGTGACCTATAGCGACTGCGGCTGTGCGGTTCATGTTGCGTCCGCATTTAGTCCTAACGGAGACGGTACCAATGAGCAGTTTGGTGCCATTTACCATTGCCCTGTTACCGCGTTCGAGCTGCGGATTTACAACCGCTGGGGCGAAGAGATGTTTGCCACCACCTCTCCCGACGAAAGCTGGGATGGTACCTGGCGCGGAAATGCCTGTTTACCAGGTGTTTATGTATGGTACATGCACTACGAGGGCAGCCTGATGCGCCGCCCCTGGCGGGAGTTTAAGCAGGGTACGGTGACGCTGTTGAGGTAGTTTAATGATTCCTTAACATAGAGTTAACAGGGGGGGGGTAAATATTTTGCCTATATTGCCATATAAACCCATGCATATATGAAAACGATACAGTACCCCCTTTTCACGCTATTTTTCCTGATTTCAGCCCTCGCCGGGCAGTCCCAGTCTGTGCAATACAAATGGGCACAGGCGATTGGCAGCACGGGCGGTGTCTCGCAGAAGGCGGCCTGCTCAGATCCTTCCGGAAACCTTATCTCAATAGGGAACTTTACGGGAACGATGGACATTAACCCAGGTCCGGGTACCTCTGTGATTTATAGCGGTGCTTCTCCCGGCGATAGTGCTACCACCACATATATAGTCAAATTAGACTCGACGGGTCTGTTTTTGTGGGGTAAAAAACTTGTAGCATCGGGCGGTTTGGGGCGGCAGAATATACAAACTGACTCCCTGGGCAATATATATATAAGCGGTACTTTTAACGGCACACTTGACCTCGATCCGGGTGTCGGCACTACGCTGATTACCGGAAACGTGGCATCCGCATTGCTCAAATACAGCCCGGGCGGAGTGCTTTTGTGGGCCAAAGTGCTTACGTCTGGTAGTCAGAGCTCTTGCCAGATACACAAAATTTCGGTAAGCGCATCGGGGAATATAGCCGCATTAGGTGCGTATTATGGGACAATTGATCTGGATCCCGATGCGGGCGTAGCTTCGCCCGGAACTGCTCTGAGTGACGATATATTTATTGCCAGATATACTTCATCAGGTGCCTATGTCTGGTCTGGGCGCATCGAAGGTCCCGGCTCGGATGACCCGTTTGCTATCACCCAGGAAGAGAGCGGCGAAATATATATAACGGGAAACTTTCAGGCTACAGCTGATTTTGATCCGGGAGCAGGGGTTGCAAATCTGACCACTACGGAGATCAGAGCTTCTTTTGTTGCGAAGTATGACGCTGCGGGAAATTACCTCTGGGCAAATTCGTTTGGCCAATCAATCTCCCGAGGGGTAGAAACAGACACGAATGGAAATGTATATATCGGGGGCGTATTTAGCGGAACCCTGGTGTTCCCCGCACCTCTGGGCAATACATCGGTCTCTATCCCTAATTCGGGAAACAATTCGAATATTTATTTCGCGAAAATTACTTCTGCAGGCAGCCTTATCTGGGCCAAAGCAATTGGGAGTGCCTATGCTGATAATTTGCTGGCGATAGAGGTTTCTGAAGGTGGAGAGGTGTATCTCTCAGGCTCCTATGACGGATCTATGGATCTGGATCCCGGTCCCGGCACAGTGAATGTAGCCCCTTCTGCAGGCTCTGATATTCTGCTGGCTAAATACACTTCGAATGGCGAATATGTCTGGTCGTTGCTTCCAGAAGGGTCGCCCCAAAGCACAGAAAGGGGCAATGTTGTTCTGGGAACAAATAGGAGCCTGTATCTTTGGGGAGGGTTCTATGCACCTATTGATTTTGATGCAAGTGTTGCGACCAGCTTGCTAACTCCTCCTTCATTTAACAGTAACTACTTCGCCCGCTATCAGGAAAATGGCTGTGGTGTGGCAGGGCTGGCTGTGCTGACTCAAACGGATGTTTCCTGTGCCGCTCCCGGTACGGCAAGCGTCGCGATGGTCGGGACCCTTGCGCCCTCATACACCTATCAGTGGAACACAACCCCTGCCAGCACAACGACCACTGCAAGCTTCAGTACACCCGGATTTTACACCGTAACTGCCAGCTCCTCAGACGGTTGTACCTACCTGCGTACGCTTTTTATTGACGGGCCAACGTATCTCAGCGGCAAAGACTTCAAGGTCTCTCTCGCAGCTACGAGTTTTCGCCCCGGCCTTAGCAGCGATATCTGGTTAAACGGCGTAAATGAGGGCTGCACACCCGCCTCTGGCATACTTCGTCTTGTTCTCGATCCGCAGATCAGCTACCAAAGCGCCACTCCCGCACCCAATACCATCAATGGCGATACCCTGATCTGGAATTTCAGCGACCTGACCTACGATACACCCCTGACACCACAGATTACGACCCTTACAGATCTATCTGCCAGTATTGGCGACACCATCCGTCTCCATGCGGCGATATTGCCTCTCGAAAGTGACCTCGATACCACCAATAACTTCCTTTTATATACAGATGCGGTCATCAACTCTTATGATCCGAACGATAAACAAGTCTATCCACGGGGAGAAGGGGCAGCGGGAAAAATCCTGAATAACCAGACGCATACCTACACCGTGCGTTTTCAGAATACAGGCAATGCTCCGGCGCTGCTGGTGCGCGTGCTCGATACCCTCGACACCGACCTCGATCTCCAGTCGCTGCACATCGTAGGCTACAGCCATCCCATGCGCACGGAGCTTCTGCCCGGAAACGCGCTGGCTTTTATCTTTGAAAACATCAACCTCCCTGACAGCAGCAGCAATGAACCCGCCAGTCACGGATATGTGATATTCGAGGTAGCGCAACAGCCCAATCTTCCTCATAATCAGGAGATTACGAATACGGCCTATATTTATTTCGACTTTAATCCGGCCATTGTCACCAACACGACCCTGAATACCATTGACCTCTGCCCGATCACCCAGGCAGCCGCGCAGGCAGGCCCCGATCTCACGATCTGTGCAGGTGAAGGCGTGGAACTGCCGTCATCCTCAACAGGAAGTGTCTTCTGTCAGTGGAGTCCATCATCCGGGGCAGGTACAGGTGCTCAGTTTGTATATCCTGACACCACTACCAGTTATATCCTTAGCTGTACCGATGCCAACGGATGCCAGGCGCAGGACCAGTTTACGGTGTTTGTGAATCCGATGTTCGAAATAAGCATTGGAGGAAACATGTTTGATGCAATTTTTGCTTCAATAAACGTGACAAACCAGCAAGATTTCGCCTTTCAATGGGTAAACTGCGATTCAGGCTATACAAGCATAGAGGGTGCAACCGAAGAATCCTTCCGGCCCACCTATTCCGGAAATTATGCTGTTATAGCGACCTCTCCCTCCGGCTGCTCCGATACTTCCTACTGCGTAAGCTACAACGTTGCCATAGACCCGGCGCTGGATAAATCCTTTTCTGTTTCCCCCAATCCTGCCTATGACCGTCTGAGCATTACTTCAGAGGATGCGGGACTGTTTTTCAGCGCTCAGATATATGACCTGAATGGCCGGGAACTATTTTCAACGGACAAAGGGAAGGAAGCAATAGGAAGTATGGTATTGAATATCAATGAGTTATCTCCAGGTGTTTATGTGCTGAAGCTGACAGATATTCAAAGCGGACGATATGCTGTGCGGCGTTTTGTGAAGGAGTAGAAGATTTTTTGTTCCCAAAACACCCGCAGGTTCGGGAAACACTGCGGGGTTT
>RDXT01000077.1 GCA_004292985.1 Bacteroidota bacterium | reverse complement strand
GGCACTCAGCGCCGAAGAACTGGCCCGTATCCAGCAAATGATCGAAGAAGAGGAGGGCAGGACATGATCCGCTACCTCATCCTTCTCCACCTGTGCCTGCTGGCGCTCTATGGTTTGTATCGCTGGCGGCTGCACCGCTTGCCTTACCTCAGGCTCAACCGCCTGTATCTGCTGCTGACACCCCTGCTGTGTATAGTGCTGCCCCTGCTTCAACTGCCTGTGCCGCAAGTGATTCAGGATGAGTTCCTTTCCATAGGCGGAGAGTACTGGGAACCGCCCCAGAGCGAAACGTTAGGAGTTCCGGGAGACCAGGAGGCCTTCTTTTGGGACGTTTCGAAAGGCCTGTTGTGGCTGTATGGACTGGGCATGTTTGTACAATTTATACGGTCGGTCGCCCTGTGGTACAAGGCGTATCAGGTACTTCATGCATCGCCGGGTGTTCGCCGTGGCCGGATTCACTGGCATCGGAACCTTCCTTTTAGCTGCACTTTTTTTGGGCATATCTATCTGGGAAAAGAGTATCTGACCCTGGCACCGGAGGAACGCCGTTTTCTGTTGCAGCACGAAGCCGTACATGCCCGCCTTGGACACACCTGGGACATAGCCTGGCTTAGCCTTTTCCAGATCATCGCCTGGTGCAATCCGCTTGCCCGAAGGCTGCTAAATGCGGCACAATCTGTCCACGAATTTCAGGCAGACCGGGCTGCGGCTCCCGCTCCGCAGGATTTTCCGGCCTATGCCCGCCTGCTGCTGAAACTCCAGCAACAATCGCAACTCCTGCCCCTCGCGGCTTTTTATTCTCATCCTTTATACGAACGAATCACAATGCTGAAAAAAGCCCTTTTTCAAAAACCCTTGCGCCCGCTCGCCTATCTGCTGAGCCTTCCGCTGCTGGCTATTCTGCTCAGTATCACCGCCTTCCGTGTAGCGGAGAGGGTACCGCAAACCGCTCTGCCCGCCATAGTAACAGAAAACTCTCTCCCAGACCTTAAACCCGTGGAGGGTGAAATCAGCTCCGGATTTGGCATGCGCATGCACCCGACCCTCAAAGAAAAAAAGATGCATCAGGGCGTTGACTTTCCGGTAGCCCTGGGTACATCCGTCAAAGCGGCGGGCAGCGGCGTGGTGAAAGACATTCAGCACCTTCCCGCTACCTACGGCGAATTGCTCATTATTGACCACGGAAATGGCTATGTAAGTCGTTATGCCCATCTTTCGGAAATCAGGTATAAAACCGGAGACAAGGTGCAGCAGGGAGATGTGGTTGCGCTTTCGGGTAATACGGGTATGTCATCTGTTCCGCATCTGCATTTCGAAATCCTGTTTCAGGGAAATTTCGTTGACCCTGAAGGCATTCTGAAGTAAGGGGGATACATCTTTCATTCCGCCCAAAATTATTTTACCCGACACCATACACTTCTCCCGGATTTTGCCGTTTTTTCGATATGCGCCTGCTACCCGCATGCCTGTTATGGCTACTGTCTCCGCTTGCACTCTGCGCCCAGGTTCTCTACGATCCGGGGGTAGCGATGTCGCGTATGCAGGCGGAAGGGCAGCCGCTTTTGTTGGTTTTTTCGGGATCAGACTGGTGTGCGCCCTGCATTCGTTTTGACCGGGAAGTGCTCAGTGACAGCGCGTTCCTTTCATTTGCTGAAGGGAGATTTCTTGTATTGGAAGCAGACTTTCCCCAGCGGAAAAAGCAGGACTCAAAACTCCGGGCAGCCTGTGAGCAACTGGCCGAAACGTACAACCCCAAAGGCGTTTTTCCGCATATCTTGCTGCTGCATCCGGATGGGCGCATCGCTGCAAACATCGCGTATCAAAACCAGTCCGCACGGGCTTTTATGGCGGAATTAACCCCTCTTTTGAATCGCATGGAATCGCCGAAGGAATACCGCAGACACACGCGCATTATGGGCTGCGCTTTCGAGCTGCTCGTGGTGGACCAAACTGAATCTTCGGCACAGGCTCACCTCGACGCTGCCGAAGCCGAAATGCGCCGCAGCGAAGCGCTTCTGACCGAATTTGACGAACGTTCGCAGACTTCGCGCATCAACCAGATGGCAGGAATCGCCCCGGTGCGGGTGGACAGCGAGGTGTATGAACTGATCCGGAGGGCGGTGCATCTGTCGCAGCTCACACAGGGTGCCTTCGACATCACGGCGGGAAGCCTCCGGAAACTCTATGATTTCCGCAAAGGGGTGCAGGCCCTGCCTGATCCGGCGGCGATCGCGACAGCGCAAAAACTCACCGGCAGCGCCCAGATCCAGTTGCGCGATTCGGGGCGGGTGTATCTGCCGCAGGTGGGGATGCGGATCGGATTCGGGGCCATTGGCAAGGGCTATGCCGCAGACCGGGCGAGGCATATCCTGCAGCAGCGCGGCGTGCAGGCAGGGGTAATCAATGCCAGCGGCGATCTCTGTGTCTGGGGACAAAAACCCGGCGGCAGCCCCTGGATGGCAGGCATCGCCGACCCGCAGGACAGCACGAAGGTGCTGTTTTCGTTTCCGCTCCATGCGCAGGCCATCGCCACATCGGGCGACTACGAGCAGTTTTTCGAGTCGGAAGGTATCCGCTACTCCCATACACTCGATCCGCGCACAGGCTACCCGGTCACGGGCATCCGCAGCGTGAGCGTGACAGGCCCCAGCGCCGAGCTCTGCGATGCGCTGGCGACCGCCGTTTTTGTCATGGGCCGCGAAGCGGGCCTCTACCTGATCGAACAATTGCCGCAGACCCAGGCCCTGATCATAGATGAGCAGGGCCGCGTGTTTCACTCCAAAGGACTGACGATAGATGAAAAAGAATAAGGTGTTTCTGTCTTGCCTTTTCCTGCTGCTCTGCGCGCAGGGCTGCTCCAGCGTAAAACCCTGGCAGCGCGCCTACCTCAATGACCATGAAATGAAACTGGGCCGCGGCAACCTCGAAAAGTTTGAGGACGCCGCCCACATATACCGGGAAGGCGCTTCGGGCGGCGGCGGTAAAAGCAGTGGAGGGTGTGGGTGTAATTAGAGGAAAACCTTAAACGTTCTAACGACTCTTGTCCAGTTGTTTTTCCACTGCCCCCATCGATTGTCAATAGAATTGATCATTTCAAAGCCATTTTTCTTAGAGAAATACGTAACTACAGCATCTAATCGACTTGTCCGGGTATCATTTATATATGGACTTACACAGATAATATAATTTTCACCCGAAAAATTAGAGCCAACCAATTGCAATAAAGCAGTTAATGAAAATTCTTCAATATCCAGAATATTAGAGAATAAATGAACGTGTGTCTGGACTTTATTTTTCATAAAATCTTCATTTACAAGGGCATCTAAATCCTTATTGATTGTGTGTATGTCTGTTGTTGGGCTAAAATGTCTAATATGCAATGAGGCTCTCTTCAATGCTATCTCTGATGGTTCTATCAATGTAAGATTCTTTATTTCCTGCTCAGTGTCAATTTGGCTCAAAAAATCAAAATATGCCATTGAGGCCATAGCCTGTCCGCAGCCCCAATCAATCATACCAATTTCTGTTGCAAATAATGCTTTAGGAAGTTTTTTGAATGCTTCTATGAGCTTTTCATAGTGCATGTTACCGTAACTATTCATATATGCATATAACTGATTTTCATCAGTCAAAATCACTACACCTCTTCCTAACGAATGAAAAGTGGCGTCTGACTTAATCAATTGATACTTATTTACTGAAATTTGCCTTAATTCTTTAAACTTAGGCTCTACTCCGGCTATAAGTTCACAATACTCAGTGCCCGTTTCAAGTAAAAAATCTTTCTTGTAAACCGGCTTGACGACATCACGGCCGAGAAACGAGTCCAGCAATGCATGAATATTTGCATACGCATCACTGAAATTACCAAAATCAACTTTTAGTACATCTTCAATTATTTTACTATGTAGAAACGAAAACTCAAACTCAGAAAGGCTCTTTTCGATTTTAGTTTTTAACTCCAATACTTTTTCAGCACTAAACTGACCAAAATCATGAATTACTTGTGCATAGTAATTCACCATAGTCATCAAAACCTTATCCGTATTATCTTCCTCTGTTTCAGATGAAAGTTGAAGATGATTATAGATTGCATCATATCGATTTACATAATCATCAGC
>RDXT01000076.1 GCA_004292985.1 Bacteroidota bacterium | reverse complement strand
AACCCCTGATCTTCCGGATCAATGCGGAAGTCGAGTGGCCTTCGAGCAGCGGGATGCGCTCTACCTTCCCGCCCCAGGACTTTACTTCTTCGCCGCCGACAATTTCATCTTCGGCATAGTCTTCTCCTTTGACCAGGATTTCGGGTTCGAGGGCTTTGATCAGTTCGAGCGGGGTGTCTTCCTCAAAAATCACGACCATATCCACAAACTCCAGAGCTGCCAGGATACGTGCGCGGCTTTGCTCGTCCATTACAGGGCGGTCCGCTCCTTTGAGGCGTGACACAGAGGCATCGCTGTTGAGGCCGACCACCAGCCGGTCTGCGAGGCGGGCTGTCTGCTCCAGGTAGTCCACGTGTCCGGGGTGGAGCAGGTCGAAGCAGCCATTGGTAAAGACAATTGATTCGCCACGTACGCGCCAGGCGTTGATACGGCGTCGTCCCTGCGCAGCCGCTACGATTTTATCCTGTGTGTGATACATACCCAAAGGAGGAGGGGTTAGAGAGCTGCAAATTAAAGCATTTCTTTTGCGAAAGGCCAGATAAAAACCCACAGTGCGCGATAGTTCCCCTCTTATATCCTATTTTTGTTGCCTATTGATCGTATATATGACTTCAACGCCTGCATCTCAAGCCACTTCCGGCAACGAACGCACCTTCCTGCAGGGCCCCCGCAGCCGGGCTTTCGAACTGGGCTACGTCTTTCAGGTGGCCTGGCAATTTATCCAGGGATTCCGGAGCCTGCATTTTATCGGTCCCTGCGTTACGGTCTTCGGGTCCGCCCGCTTTAAAGAGGACCACCCCTATTACCAGCAGACACGCCAGCTCAGCGCAGAGATCGCCCGCCTCGGCTTCGCGATCATGACCGGAGGCGGCCCCGGGATAATGGAAGCCGCCAACCGGGGCGCCAAAGATGCCGGAGCGCTCTCCGTGGGCTGCAATATTCTGCTGCCCCACGAGCAAGGCTCCAACCCCTTTGTGGATATTTCGATTACCTTCCGACACTTTTTTGTGCGTAAAGTGCTGCTGCTCAAGTACTCTTTTGCCTTTGTGGTAATGCCCGGCGGATGGGGAACCATGGACGAACTCTTCGAAACGCTGACCTTAATCCAGACCGGGAAGATTCAGAACTTTCCCATCGTGATTTTCGGCAAAGAATACTGGCACAACCTGACCGAACTGATGGAAGACATGGTGGTAAAAAAGACCATTTCGCCCAGCGACCTGGACCTGGTGCTGATTACCGACTCCCCTGAAGAGGCTGTTGCACATATTCAGAAGGCGATAGACCAGTTTGGTCTTCAGCGAACCCCTCATCCGCCTCGTCCTTCCTGGTGGCTGGGTGAAAGACGGAAATCTTAACATACCCCCGCATGCTACTGACACCTGGGCCTGTACCGATCCCCGATTTTGTGATAGAGGCCATCGCCCGGCCTGTGATTCCCCACCGCAGCAGCGAGTTTCAGGCGTTTTTCGGGAAACTGCTCGGCGACCTGAAATATTATTACCAGACAGAGCAATCGGTGGCGCTGATGCATGGCAGTGGTACCTTCGGGATGGATGCCGCCATGTACAGCCTCTTTCGTCCGGGCGAACAGGTGCTGGTGGCAGGCATGGGTAAATTTAGCCGCCGCTGGTTTGACTATGCGCAGGTGCTGGGCCTTGATGCCATCTATATGGAGAAGCCCGCCGGAGAAATTGCCTCTCCTGCTGATGTATTGGAAATGGTTTCACAACATCCTGACCTTCAGGGAATTGTGCTGACCCATTGCGAAACCTCGACCGGGGTAATTCTGGACCTGGAAGAAATTGCTTTCAGCCTGCGGCGGGCTCGTCCGGATCTGCTGATCCTCTGCGACGCCATTACGACTGCAGGTACACTGCCCTTTTACTTCGATGCCTGGGGCCTCGACGGGGCTGTTTCTGCACAGAAAACCCTCATGAATCCCTCTGGGCTTACCAGTTTTGCCTTCAGCGAACGCGCCCGTGCCCGCCTGCGCGAGACCCACAGCTCAGACTTCCGCAACCTCTACAACTATTTCCGGGCGGCGGACAAAAATGCCTATCCCTATACCGCCCCCGTGAACCTGCTCTACGGATTTCAGGCCGGGCTGGACTATTTGCGCCGGGAGACCTTGCCAGTCGTCTGGAACCGCAGCCACCATTCCGCCAAAACCTTCCGCGAGGGCGTGCAGGCAATAGGAGGAGCTCTTTTTGCCAAAAGCCCTTCGGATTCGGTAACGTCTTTTTACTTTCCGGGCAAAGCGCAGGACGAAATCAAGCGAAAGCTGAAAGAGGAGGCAGGTATTCTGATCTCCGGCGGACAGGATGAACTTTCGGGTAAAATTCTCCGCGTATCGCACATGGGGCTGGCCGATGCCGACAGGATGACAGAACTGCTGTCTGCACTCAGGCTACTTTGACCGCTTCAAAATGTGCGTCGCCCACTTTATAAGCCCAGGCAATCAGCAAAAACTGGAGCGGCAGGCGCAGCAGCATCAGCCAGAACAAAGGATGCCCCGCCATGCCAAAAGCAATGGCCATCGGTACGTGAATCGCAGCAAAAAATACAATCAGCATCAGGATAATGAGCGTGGCAGCGACCTTACGGGTGGCCGCCGGGAGCAGCAGCGCTGCCAGCTTGATCTCTGCAATGCCTGCGATCACATTCCATACGCCGGGTGAAGGCAGCCAGTCGGGCATGACACTCACATAAAAACCCGGTATCACGAAGTGGGCAAGGCCCGCCACGGCATAAAGCGCCGCCATCGCGTAAAGTGAACGCTTTTTCATCTCAAAAGGTCTTACAGAAAGCGGGTCTTCGTCATCTCCTCGCTCATTTGCCACAAAATACGCTCATTTTCATCGGTAATGAAACGGTTGCGGGTGGGTGTGGCCTTCTTTTTAGCGAAATATTGCCCGCCAACTCCTTCGACTTCGGGCGAAGAGGCCAGATAGATAGAGGTTTGAGCACCTTCTTCGGCAGTGATAAAAAACAGTCCGAAAATTCCGAATACAAAACGGGTGAAAAAGTCGCCGCTCTGGCTGCCAAATCCGGTGCGGACAGCTCCCGGATGCAATGCATTTGCCGTGATATTCAGCCCTTTAGCCTTAATCCGGCGCTGGAGTTCATTGGTAAAGAAAATATTAAACAGCTTGGAGTTGCAGTAGGCAATCCAGGGGTTGTAGCCTTTGACCAGCTGGAGATTTTCCGGACGAAACGAGCCGCCCATGTGACCTGCCGAAGACACATTCACGATCCGCGCCGCCGGGCTTTTTTCCAGGAGGCCAAACAGGAGGGAAGTCAGCAAAAAAGGCCCGAGGTGGTTGGTGGCGAAGGTCAGCTCATAGCCATCTTCTGACACCTCGCGCTTACTACCCAGCACCAGACCTGCATTATTGAGCAGCACGTCGAGCCGGGGGTAGCGGGCATTGATGGCAGCCGCAACCTCGCGGACCTGCTTTTGCGAAGAAACATCGGCTACAAAGGTATCTATCCGGGCAGAAGGTGTGAGCCGGAGAATGTCCTGGCGGGTCTTGTCTAATTTGGCAGCGTTGCGGGCAATGAGCACCAGATGGGCACCCATCGCTGCCAGTTCGCGGGCGGCTACCTCACCGATGCCGGAGGTAGGGCCTGTGATCGCGATGATTTTATCTGAAAGGGAAAGAGAAGGCATGAGAAGGAGGGGTCAGAAATTAGTCGGTGTAATCGGCACCGATGGAAACGCTTTCCCAGGCTGTGAGGTCCTGGTTGAGCAGGTTGATCTTGCGGCGGATGGCCTCGACGGCGCTTTTGCCCAGGGCCAGGCGGAGGGGTGGCGTTTCGGACTCGGTCACCTGAATCATGGCCAGGGCTGCTTTGACAGGGTCGCCGGGCTGGTTGCCATTTACTTCGGAGAGGACAGTGCGGATTTTTCCGGCGGTGGGTACGTAGGCATCGATCCGGTGGCTGGCAAATTTCATGGAAGCGCCTGCCCACTCGGTGCGGAAAGGTCCCGGCTCGACCAGCGTAACCCGGATGCCCAGGGGAGCTACTTCACGCGAAAGGGCTTCGCTGAAGCCTTCGAGGGCATATTTGCTGGCATTGTAGATGCCCAGTCCGGGGGTGGAGGCGATGCCTGCCTG
>RDXT01000075.1 GCA_004292985.1 Bacteroidota bacterium | reverse complement strand
GTGGCGCTTATCGCCGCCGGACTTTCAGGCGCGGATACCTCCTCCGCTACGATCACGGTGAACCCTGCTCCAGAGCCCAATCTGGGACCAGACACCGGATTAGCCAGCAGCCAGGGGCAGAGCATTACCCTTTTGCCAAATGCAGCAGGCGTATATCTATGGTCAGACGGCTCCACAGGTTCCAGCCTCACCGTTAATTCGACCAATATGGCCCCAGGAACCTATACCTACTGGGTAAAGGTAACCGGCGCGAATGGCTGTGTGGGTACTGATACCATTCAGATCCAGGTGGCTGTGTTTTTGTCTGCCGATGATGCCTGGAAACTGCCTGCCCTGAGCCTGCAACCCAATCCGGCCAGCGATGCGGTGCGCCTGAGCTTTGTGTCGCCTCCTTCTCCGGCCTCGGTATTTGAGGTGCGTCTGCTCGACCTGACCGGGCGTGTGCTGACGCAGCGCGTGTGGAAAGGCAGCGAAGAACTGACCCTCGGCCTTCAGAACCTTGCCCGCGGACTCTATCTGATCTCCGTAGAGGGAGAAGGTTCGTCGAAGGTGATGAAGGTGGTAAAGGAGTAAGGGAATAAATTGGAGAAACTGCGTCTAAGTAATATCTTAGGCGCAGTTATTTCCCCTATATTTTATCTGCCTACGCTATGTCTCTTTCCTATATTCCTACGGTAGATCTGAACGATTACCTCAATGGCGATGATGCCCGCAAGCAGGCCTTTGTGAAGTCGCTGGGCGATTCTTTTTCGGACATCGGATTTGCCATTGTGGCCAATCACGGGGTGCCGCAGGAACTGATCGGCCATGCCTATGACTCCTTTATGGCCTTTTTTGCCCTGCCGGATGATGTGAAGGTGAAGTATGAAATTCCGGGGCTGGCCGGACAGCGGGGATATACCTCCAAAGGAAAAGAGCACGCCAAAAACCGCAACGTAGGCGACCTGAAAGAGTTTTTTCATATCGGGCAGATCGTGGAAGACGGAGACCCCATCCGCGCCCAGTATCCGGACAATGTCTATGTGGCTGAGGTACCGGGCGTAGAGCAATATGGCGCTGCGCTCTATCGCTCACTCGAAACCAGCGGGAAGGCGCTCCTGCGGGCCATTGCAGAGTATCTGGAGCTTCCGGTTGGGTATTTTGACGACAAAGTGCATAATGGAAACTCCATTCTGCGGCCCATTCACTATTTCCCGATTGAAAATCCGGATGAAGTGCCCGAAGGTGCTGTGCGGGCTGCCGAGCATGAAGATATCAACCTGATCACCCTGCTCATCGGTGCCAGTGCCGAGGGTCTGCAAGTGCAAAGCAAAGAGCATCAGTGGATTGCGGCCAATCCGGAGCCTAACCAGATCGTGATCAATGTGGGCGATATGCTCCAGCGCCTGACCAACAACCACCTGAAATCCACGACCCACCGGGTGGTCAATCCGCCGCGCGAGCGCATGCATGAGCCTCGCTTCTCGATGCCCTTTTTCCTGCACCCCCGCTCCGATATGAGTCTTGCCTGTCTGCCCGGCTGCATAGATGAGGCTCACCCCAAAGCCTATCCCGATATGACCGCAGGCGAATACCTCGACGAGCGCCTCAGGGAGATCGGATTGAAAAAGTAATGCAGCGTTTTTAACAATTCCCTCTTATCTTTGCGATTTCTGTAATTTCCTGCCGGAAATATTAACATCTGGCAGGAAAACTGTCTGACTATTACCCGGAGTATGAAAGTGCTGAAATTCGGCGGCAGTTCGGTCGCCAATGCTGAGAGGATTCATAACGTCGCCAGAATTTGCCTCTCATATATCGAGCGCGGCGAACGATTTGCCGTCGTCGTGTCTGCCATGAGTGGTATTACCGATATGCTGATTAAGATGAGCCGGCTGGCTGCTGCCGGGTCCGACGACTATAAGCCCATGCTCGATGCCTATTCGGACAAGCACCGGGCTGTAGCCGACGAGCTGATCAAAGACCACCATCGCCGCCCGGAAATTCTGAATGAAATTATTGAAGGGCAGAAGGAACTGGGCAACCTGCTCCACGGCCTTTCGCTTACCCGCGACCTGACTCCCCGGACCCTCGACTATATCCAGAGTTTCGGAGAGCGGAGTAATGCCTTCATTATCAGCCATGTCATGCAGACCTTTGGCATAGACTCGATCTATGTTAATGCCCGCAAGCTTATCGTTACCGACGAAAGCTACGGCTCTGCCAAGATATACAAGGACGAAACCTACGCCAATATCCGCCGCCACTTCGACGAAAATCCGGATAAACTCTCCGTAATCACCGGATTTATCGCCTCGACCCGCGAAGGCATTACCACGACCCTGGGCCGTGGCGGCTCGGACTATACCGCTTCGATCTTTGGTGCCGCCCTCGATGTGGAGGAAATCGAAATCTGGACTGATGTGGACGGCGTGATGACTGCCGACCCCCGCCGGGTACGCCAGGCCTATCCGGTGGCCAGCATGAGCTATGAGGAGGCCCTCGAAATCTCGCACTTCGGGGCAAAAGTGATCTATCCGCCGACCATTTTACCCGCGCTGGAAAAGAAAATTCCGGTCCGGATTAAAAATACCTTTAACCCCTCCGCAGAAGGCACCCTGATCAGCGACAACCCTGATCCCTGGCCGAACATGGTCAAGGGAATTACTTCCGTGAGTCAGGTGGCACTGGTGGCATTTGAAGGCAGCGGACTTTTTGGCGCTTCGAGTATGGCTGCACGCCTGTTTGCCTGCCTGGCCAGTAAAAACATCAACGCCCTGCTTATTACGCAAGGTTCCTCGCAGCACTCCATCTCGCTGGCCATCCCGCCATCAGATGCCGCAACTACGGTCGCTGCCATTGGTGAAGAGTTTGCCCTTGAAATGAAGGCCGGACTGATAGACCCTGTCCACGTGGACCTCGACTGCTCGATCATCGCCATCATCGGCGACAACATGAAGTCCCGCCCGGGTATTTCTGCCAAGTTTTTTACAGCGCTGGGGAAAAACGGGGTAAATGTGATCGTAACCGCGCAGGGGTCTTCGGAGCGGAATATTTCGGTGGTGATCAAGCGGGAGGACGAAACCAAGGCGCTGAATGCGGTGCACGATGTGTTTTTCCTTTCGAATTACTATACCGTTAACCTGTTTATTGTCGGTACGGGCCTGATTGGCAGCACCTTGCTGAACCAGATCCGCCAGCAGGCGGAGTTCCTGCGCCGCAACCAGTATGTAGAACTGCGTGTGATCGCGCTGGCCAATACCCGCCGCATGCTCTTTAAACACGAGGGCATTAACCTCGAAGACTGGAAAGAGCAACTGGCCGGAGAAGGTGAGCCTACCGATCTCAAAGCCTTTCTGCGGCGGATGAAGGAACTGAACCTGCAAAACGCTGTGTTTGTGGACAATACCGCCGACAACTCCATCCACCATCTCTATCCTGAAATCCTGGAGTCCAGCATCTCGATTTCCACGCCCAATAAAGTGGCAGTTTCGAGCGAATATGAGCAGTATTGCAAGTTGAAAAACCTCGCTGACGAACGCAGTGTTAAGTTTTTCTACGAAACCAATGTCGGCGCGGGGCTTCCCGTACTCACGACCCTCAATGACCTGATCAACAGCGGCGACCACATTTTGCGGATCGAAGGCGTGCTTTCAGGTTCTTTGTCCTACATTTTCAACAACTTCCACGAAGGAGTCCGCTTTAGTGACGTGGTGAAGCAGGCCCGTGCCCTGGGCTACACCGAGCCGGATCCCCGGCTGGACCTCAGTGGCCGCGATGTGGCCCGCAAGCTGCTGATCCTCGCGCGCGAGTCCCGCCTGAAGATGGAAATGGAGGATATTCAGGTCGAAAATATCCTGCCCCAGTCCTGCCTCGATGCAGCAGATGCCGACCAGTTTATGGCGGAACTGGAAAAATATGACGATCTTTTTGAGGCGCGCAGGGCTGATGCCGCCGCCGCCGGAAAAACCCTCCGCTTTATTGCCACCCTCGATGGAGATAAGGCCGTGGTTTCCCTCCAGGCCGTGGAGCCGGGCAATCCTTTTCTGGCACTTTCGGGCAGCGAAAACATGATCGTGTTTACCTCGGAGCGCTACAAAGAGCGCCCGCTGGTCATCAAAGGCCCCGGCGCAGGTGCTGAAGTA
>RDXT01000074.1 GCA_004292985.1 Bacteroidota bacterium | reverse complement strand
ATAGATATGGAGTTTGGGCCTGATGGTTCACTCTATATCCTTGAGTATGGCAAGGATTATTTCATGAAAAATGCCGAAGCACGTCTGGTACGCATCACCTACGCGGCTGGCAACCGTTCGCCCGTCCCAGCGATTGAGGTGGATCGTTCTGCAGGGGGAATCCCCCACCCTATCCATGTATCAGCGAATCATTCATATGACCTCGACGAAAAAGACAGCCTTCGCTTCGAATGGTCGTTTGTGGACAGCACGCGTACCGATGCCACAGGCCCCGAAGCCACATTTACCTATACGCAGGCAGGTACCTTCGAGGTAGTGCTGAGGGTCTATGACAGGGCCGGAAGCCGATCCGTAACGCGACAGCTCATACAGGTGGGAAATGCACCGCCGGAGGTAGCCATCCGCTACACGGGCAACCAGAGCTTCTTCTTCGATACCGGAAATGAGTCCTATGAAATTCAGGTAAGTGACAGCGAGGACCAGGCAGCAGGGACATTTGATCCCGGCAAAGTCTCGGTGGTATGGCTTCACGCCGACCATCCCGAAGATGCCGAAGTGCTGCTGGGCGGCCAGCAGGCAGGCGACCATGCAGCCTCCCTCAAATACCTCAAGGGCCTGCAACTGATCCAGGGAAGCGACTGTATGTCCTGCCATGCGCTCAGTTATACCTCCGCAGGACCTTCCTATGTGGATGTAGCCCGCCGCTACCAGGGCCAGCCGGGAGCTGCGGCAGCCCTCGTCAGCAAGATTTATCTGGGCGGAAACGGCAACTGGGGCGAAAAAATGATGCCCGGACATCCGCAGCACACCCGCGAAGAGATCAGCGAAATGGTAAGCTATATTCTCTCACTGGCTTCGGAGCGCAGCCTCCCTGCCAAAGGCCCTCTGCGCGCCGCGATGGCTGGCCCCTACACCCCCGGAAGCGCTTTTCTGCTGGCAGCCACCTACACCGATCAGGGCGCTCAGGGTTTGCCTTCGCAAAGCACGCGGCAAAGCTTACTGCTGCGCCATCCGCGTATCCAGGCAGAAGCACACCAGGGCGCTCAGGGCCTGGAACTCTATACCCTGGGCAAAGACCGCGACATCGCGACCATGGCCTCGCACGGCGATAGCTGGCTGAAAATCACCAACATAGACATGAGCGGCATCAGCGGGGTAACAGCGGCGCTCGGGCCGTTTGGAGGAGGTGTGCTCCTCTTCAGGCTCGATAGCCTGGAAGGCCCGGTAATCGGGCAGATGCAGGTCGCGCCGGGCCCGGAGCAGGAGCTTAAAGGCTTTGAGGTCGCATGGCGACAGCAGCGGATTCCCCTTCAGGCCAGCGAAGGGCGGCACGATCTGTATGTCGTATTCAAAGGCAGACCCGGCAAGCTCATGACCGCGCTGGACTGGATGCAGTTTGAAGGAAAATAAAAAAGGCAGCGCTACAAGAGCGCTGCCTTCTGTGTATCTGTCTTTTTTTACAGGTGGATTACCTCGCCATAGGCGGCGGCGGCAGCTTCCATCACTGCTTCTGAAAGGGTCGGGTGCGGGTGAATGGCTGTGATAATCTCATGGCCGGTGGTTTCGAGCTTGCGGGCAATCACCACCTCAGCGATCATGTCCGTTACGCCAGAGCCGATCATGTGTGCGCCCAGGAACTCACCGTATTTGGCATCGAAAATCACTTTCACAAAGCCGTCACGCTTACCGGAGGCGGTGGCTTTTCCTGAAGCGGAGAAGGGAAATTTACCTACTTTCAGTTCATATCCCTGCGCTTTGGCCTGGGCTTCGGTGAGACCCACGGAGGCAACTTCGGGCTGGCAGTAGGTGCAGCTGGGCACATTGCCGTAGTCCACAGGCTCTACATCGTGGCCTGCGATTTTTTCTACGCACACCAGCGCTTCGTGAGAAGCCATATGCGCGAGGGCTGGACCAGGGGTCATGTCGCCGATGGCGTAGATGCCGGGAACATTCGTGCGGTAGAAATCATCCACCACCACTTTGCCGGCTTCGACTTTCACGCCCAGGTTTCCGAGGCCGAGGTCTTCGATGTTTGCCACGATACCCACAGCAGACAGGATCACATCGGCTTCTATTTTCTGCTCGCCGTCTTTGTTTTTCACTGTAACCACTACGCCTTCGCCTGCGGTGTCAACCGAAACGACTTCGGTGCTTGTGAGGATTTTAACGCCTTTTTTGGCATAAATACGGGCCATTTGGGCAGATACCTCCTCATCTTCGCGGGGCAGAATGCGGTCGAGGAATTCCACTACGGTCACCTCTGTGCCCATCGTATGATAAAAGTAGGCAAACTCCATTCCAATGGCGCCCGAACCGGCTACGATCAGCTTTTTGGGTTGTTTTTCGAGCACCATCGCTTTGCGGTAGCCGATGATTTTCTGGTCATCTATCGGCATGGCGGGCACATTGCGGGCGCGGGCACCGGTAGCGAGGATGATGTGTTTGGCTTCGTAGGACTGAGTCTTGCCTTCTGCATCCGTTACCACCACCTTTTTTTCAGGGCTGAGGCGGGCAGTCCCCATGATGGCATCCACTTTGTTTTTGCGGAGCAGGAAGCTGACCCCTTTGCTCATGGTATCAGCCACATTCCGGGAGCGCTTGACCACTTCGGTAAAATTATGCGTAATTCCTTCAGCGTGAAGGCCATACTCCTCTGCGTGGTGCAGATATTCGAATACCTCTGCACTTTTCAGGAGCGCTTTGGTGGGAATACAGCCCCAGTTGAGGCAGATTCCGCCGAGAGATTCCCGCTCAACAACTGCCGTTTTCAGGCCCAGTTGCGCCGCGCGGATAGCCGCCACATAGCCCCCAGGACCACTGCCAATTACGATTACGTCGTAGGTATTTGCCATATCAATAAATCTGAAGGAAGATAATTGTATTCGCTGCGAAGCACAAGCATCGCGGGTTCAAAGTTAGAAAAATTGTACGGAACGCAAATCCTTACCGCCATACGCCAAATTCTTTTACTTTTGTATCAGCAAAACAAGCCCATGCTCAGTCAGCTATACCTGCGCAACTATGCGCTTTTCACCGAGACCCAGATCGAATTTTACCCCGGACTCAATATCCTGACGGGTGAAACAGGTGCGGGTAAATCCTTGCTTGTCGGCGCTCTGGGCCTTATTATGGGCAAAAGAGCTGACAATTCTGTGATCTTTGCCGAAGACGAACGCTGTGTGGTCGAGGCAAAGTTTTCTCATCTTTCTCCCGTGATCCTGGCCCGGCTCCGCAGCTTCGAGGACTTTGACATCGAAGAAAATGAGGTCATTATCCGCCGCGAAATCTCTGCCAGTGGCAAATCGAGGGCTTTTATCAATGATACGCCCGTAGGCCTGAATGTGTTGCGCGATGCCGCCAACCTGCTGGTGGACCTCCACGGGCAGCACGAAAACCAGTTGCTGCTTTCGCCTGAAAACCAGCTCAACCTGCTCGACGAATTTGCCGGGGCGCAGCCGATGGCTGACCAGTTTCAGGAAAAACTCAAAGCCTGCGAGTCACTCAGCAAACAAATCCGGACCCTGGAAGTGCGCGAAGCCGAGGGACGACGTCAATTGGATTACCTCGTTTTCCAGCTCAATGAACTCGACTCCGCTGACCTGCGCGAAGGCGAAGAAGAAGAACTCGACTCCGAACTGAAGCTCCTACAGAATGCCGAAAGCATCCGCGAGGCCCTGGGCGCTTCAACCGAACTGCTGTACCATCAGGAGACCTCTTTATATAGCCAGCTCAGCAGCCTGCTCGAACAACTGCGCAAGGTGGCTAATGTGAATGTGCGTATTTTCAATGAAGTAGAGCGCCTGAACGACATCCGCTCCTCCTTCAAGGAAATTGCCTTCAGCTTTCAGGACATGCTCGAGGCGGCTGAGTCCGACCCCAAACGCCTTTCCTTTATCGAAGAGCGGCTGGCGGCCTATCACAAGCTCAAGCTCAAATACAATGTACGCAGCGGTCAGGAACTGATTGCCCTCACCGCAGAACTGCGCGGCAAGCTCGACGAGTTCTCTTCGATGGAAGAAAAAATCCGCGCATTCAAACGCGAGCAGGTCGCTGCCTTTAGTGCCCTGGCTACCCTCGGCCTCGAACTTGAAGCCCTGCGACTTTCGGCCAAACCCCAGTTGGAAG
>RDXT01000073.1 GCA_004292985.1 Bacteroidota bacterium | reverse complement strand
TATTTCAGTTTCCCGATAAAAACCTAAACCTGCGTTTATAATGTCTATTCCAGTTAACGGCGATTACCTGCTCATGGTTGATGACAATGCCCTCGATATAGAGCTGAATCTCATGGCATTGCGCAAGATCAACTTTGGCGTACCCGTCATCACTGCCCGCGACGGCGACGAAGCTGTACAACTGATCCGTATGGCACATGCCGCAGGTAACCTTCCCCGCCTGCTGATGCTCGACCTCAAAATGCCCCGCATGGATGGCTACGAAGTGCTTGAATTGCTGATCAGCGAAAATCTCAAACGTTTTCCGATCGTGGTGTTTTCCGGCTCCGGCCTGCCTGAAGACCGCATGCGGGTCATGCATCTGGGCGCAGATGCCCTCCACGAAAAACCCTTCGATTACTACGCCAACATCCGCCTCTTCCGGAAAATCCTCACCAGCTGGGCCAAAGACCTGGTGACCGATCTGGTGCTGGACTATGAGGAAGAAGGCATTTACTGAGCCGGAGATAAGACGCTATTCGTAGTATTCAAATGCGTCTATAATATCTAAGTACACGCCATCAAATCCGGCAGTCAGAATGCGATCTAAGTAGGCGCTGCTGTTTCCGTAGATCAGCGCCTGCCATTCCGCCTCCCAATAGCGTACTTTGTAATTGCCCTTCCAGCGGGGGTTCTCGCGGTCGAGCCAGTCGGGGCGGTTTTTCTTCCAGTCGCTGTTCCAGTAATAGCGGTAGTCTTCTGCCTCACCGATGCTCATGTAGGAAATCACGAGTCTTTGCCCGCCCTGGGGTTTGGTTCTCAGCCGGGCAATGTCGGCAGCAGCTAATATCTCCTCATTAAAAAAAGCATCTATCAGCAGGACGTCGTAGGCAGAGGCGCTTAATGCGTCGAGCAGGGCCTGCTTGCTCTCAAATTCAGCCGGATTAATGAGGTACAAAAAATTGGAAGCATCCGACAAGGTGAGAATATCGCGGTCGTTTTCCTGATTGACAGTTGAAGGGTAAGCCGGAATATGGTCCAGTTCGCGGTGGTCGGCGGCAAAGGAAAGGTAGTTTCTGGCCTTGCTCCGGGCATATGAGTCTTCCATTTTTCTCTCGTCCGAGCAATAGTCCGTCACCAGCACCTCTACCCCGGCATTTTCTTCGATGAGCAAAAAGGGCTCGATCCCGGCGCGGATTTCGATATCCGTTTCTTTATTATCCCGCTCATATCCATAAAACAAATCCTCCTGCCCCTGCCCGTCTATCGCGGCGAGGTAGTCTGCGGCAGGCATTCCGCCCGGAGTGCCATCGAGGGTCGCCAGATCAGCCCCGTTTTGGGGGATAATGATAAAATCCGGATCTATCCCTTTGGCGTGGGCGCTGATCCCCTGCACAAAATCGCGCATTTCCTGGCGCGGATCGAGGCCCGGCGGCAGATCAGGCTTGCATGCCGCAAGTACAAACCCCAATAGAAAGATGCTTCGCTTTTTCATATAGACGATTCTAAAATTTCCCTTAATTTGACTTAAAAATACAATCCCCTGCTGTTATGACGGAGCATATCCTGCAATTACTTCAAAATAATGAGGAATGGGTCGCCGAGCGCCTGTCCGAAGACCCTGCCTTCTTCACCGAAATGGCCAAAAGCCAGCATCCCCGCTACCTCTGGATCGGCTGCGCCGACAGCCGCGTACCGCCGGATGAAATCACCAAAACCCACCCCGGACAAATTTTTGTGCACCGGAACATTGCCAACCTGGTCATCCAGACCGATATGAACATGCTCAGTGTGCTCCAGTATGCCGTCGAGGTACTGAAAGTAGAGCATGTGATCGTCTGCGGACACTATGGCTGCGGAGGGGTACGCGCTGCGATGGGCAATCACCAGTATGGCCTGATAGACAACTGGTTACGCCAGATCAAAGACACCCAGAACTACTACTGGCCCCAGCTTGCTCCCCTGGACGAAAAGGCCCGCGAAAACCGCCTCGTCGAGCTGAGTGTGATCGAGCAGGTATATAACCTCGGTAAAACCAGCATCGTGCAGAATGCCTGGGCAGAGCGCGGCGCCCCCTACCTCCACGGCTGGGTCTATGACCTAGAAACCGGATTGATCAAACCCCAGACCTCTATGATCAACAACGAGGAGATTTTGAAAGAAGTATGCAAATTTGAGCAGGGAATCATTGGCCGCTAAGCAACAGATCATACATAAATCTCCTACATTTGCGTCTGATAATTGAATATCAGGACGATGGCTACACGTGTAAAGCAGGAGACTATCTCAGATTCCCTTCGCTCTTCGGCACATTTCGGAGATTTCTATCAAAACTACCGCAGGCTCTACCCCCAGGCCGACGATTCACGCATCGAAGCGCTGCTCGGCAAACTGGGTGCTGCCCTTGCGCAGCGCCCGCAGGAGCTTCGCGACTCCGATGCCCTGCGCGACCAGCAGAAAGACTGGTTTCAGGCCCCGCACCACGTGGGCATGATGCTCTATGTGGACCTGTTTGCCGGAGATATTCCGGGGGTGATCAGGCATATCCCTTATTTTAAGGAGCTGGGCATCACCTACCTCCACCTCATGCCCCTGCTGCAACCCCGGCAAGGCCCTAATGATGGCGGATACGCGGTGGCAGACTACCGGAAAGTGGATAGCAGGCTGGGTAGCATAGACGATCTCCGGGCACTGGCCGCACGCCTGCGCGAGGAAGGGATGCTGCTGGTCATTGACTTTGTGATGAACCACACCGCCCGCGAGCACGCCTGGGCACAGGCCGCCCTCAAAGGGGAAAGCCGCTACCAGGACTATTACCTGATGTTCGACGACCGCCGCCTGCCCGATGCCTATGAGCAGAGCCTGCCGGAGGTGTTTCCTGACTTTGCCCCCGGCAACTTTACCTGGCAGCCCGAAATCTCCAAATGGGTCTGGACCACCTTTTACCAGTTTCAGTGGGACCTCAACTACCGCAATCCGGATGTGTTTGAGGCCATGCTCGATGAGATTTTGTTTTTGTCGAATGCGGGAATAGATGTGCTGCGCCTCGATGCGGTGCCTTTTCTGTGGAAAAATATGGGCACCACCTGCCAGAACCAGCAGGAGGTAGTATATCTGCTGGCAGCCTATCGCGCCCTGCTGCGGATGGTGGCTCCCGGCATGATTCTGAAGTCGGAGGCCATCGTAGCCCCCCGCGACATCATCAAATACCTCGGAAGCGGAGGCTTTGAAGGAAAAGTGTGCGAAATCGGGTACAATGCGACCCTGATGAACCACCTCTGGCATGCCCTTGCCTCCGAAAACACCCATTTGCTGCGCACCACGCTCTCGAATTTGCCCGCTATCCCCAAAGAAGCCACCTGGATCAACTATATCCGCTGCCATGATGACATTGGATGGGGCATTTCGGATGAAAATGCAGGAGCTGTCGGCCAAAACGGACACGAGACCCGCATATTCTGCACCGATTTTTACGCAGGCGTCTATCCGCACAGCTATGCCCAGGGTTATGCCTTCCAGCGCGACCGCATCAGCGGCGAGGCCCGTATCTCCGGTACTGCGGCCGCCCTCGCGGGCCTGCAAAAAGCCCAGATCGAAGCCGATGCCGGAAAAATAGATATGGCCGTCGGCCGGCTCACGGTGCTGAATGGTGTTACCTTTTTTATGAGAGGCATTCCGCTCATTTTCTCCGGGGATGAAATCGGCCAGCTCAATGACTTTTCCTACCTCCTCGATCCTGAAAAGGCGCTCGACAACCGCTGGACACACCGTCCGCCGATGAACTGGGCCAAGGCTGAACTCCGGCATACTCCCGGCAGCGTGGAGCAGCGCATCTTCGATATGCACCGCAGCTTTATCCATGCGAGGCGCGATAGTGCCGCCCTGCATGGCCGCTCCGACGACCGCATCATCTGGGTGGACAACCACCATCTTTTCCTGTGCGAAAGGATGTACGCAGGAGAGCGTATGATGCTGGTAGCCAACCTCAACCGAAACCCCCAGCGATTCAGCCTGTGGAACACACCCGATGAATGGCGCGGGGGTAGCTATATCGATGCCATCACAGGACAGCCCTTTAAAGCCAGCAACGGAGAAGTTCTGATCAGCGGCTATGGCGTTTTGTGGCTTCGCCTCGCCCCCCAGAACCAGCCCGCGCAGTTCAAAACCGTAGAG
>RDXT01000072.1 GCA_004292985.1 Bacteroidota bacterium | reverse complement strand
ATACTCTCCCTGGCGGTAGATACGGCCCAGATCTGCGCCGGAGCCTCCGTGCAACTCAGCGCCACGCTCACCCCGCTCGGTGCGCCTGTGCCGGTTACCTTTACCTGGGACCCGCCCACAGGCCTGTCTAACCCCTTCATTGAGAACCCGATAGCTTCGCCCACCATTACGACCACCTATACCGTTACGGCCAGTACCCTTACCTGTGCTTATACAGCCAATGCGCTGGTGATCGTGGACAATGCGCCCCAGGTTTCCGTATTTGCCCCGGTGGGCCTTTGTGCCGGAGACACAGCTACGCTGGCCCCTTCCGGTAACAACCTGGCCTATGCAACTTTCAACTGGACACCGACCATCGGCCTGAGCAATCCCAACGATTCGCTCACGCTGGCATATCCTACCGTTACCACGACCTATACCCTGACAGCCACCAATAGCTGCGGCACGGACAGCAAGCCTGTGACCGTGACGGTATTTCCCCAGCTCTCTGCCTTCCTCAACATCGAGACCATCAGCTGTAATGGCGCGAATGATGGTTTTGCAGAGGCAGTAGTGTTTGGCGGTGGCGGCAACCCCGTATATACCTGGCTGCCCGGCGGTGGTGCGGGACCTATCCAGAATAACCTGCCTCCCGGACCAGTAACCGTTATCATCACAGACGACGCCAACTGCCGCGATACAGCTACGGCGGTGATCACACAACCCCTGCCGCTGGTACTCTCAGTTACCAGCCAGGACAATCCGACCTGCTTTGGCAGCAACGATGGCGAGATTACCGTTTCAGCATCGGGAGGTACGCCGACCTATCAGTATTCGCTTAATGGCGGTCCTTTTCTGCAGGTCAATACCTTCAGCAACCTTCAGCCGGGCAGCTATACCCTGGTTGTTAAAGATGCCCAGGGATGTACCAGCAGCGGCCCGCCCGTAGTAATCAGCAACCCGGTTGCGCCTGTGCAGGTGCTGGTGGACACTGTCATCAACACCGATTGTGCCAACCAGCTGGGTCTGATTTCGGTAATCGCCATCGGAGGCACGCCCGGCTACACATTTGCGATAGACGGAGTCAATTTTGGTTCGTCGGGTATATTTGGCAACCTGCTGCCGGGCAACTACCTGATTACTGTGCGCGACAATGCCGGATGTACGGACATCGTTTCCACCGAAATTCTGATCATTGCCAATCCTTTTGCCCAGATAGACAGCATTCAGGATGTGAGCTGCTTTGGCGGGGCCGACGGACAAATTCATATCAGCGGATTCAGCGGTGTGCAGCCTTACCAGTTTTCACTCAATGGTGCACCTTATACCACAGACACCGTTTTCACGGGCCTTACTGCAGGCTTCTACGTTATTTCGATGCTCGACGCACTGGGTTGCCGCTTCGATCTCGCAGCCAACCTTGCGCAACCTGATTCGCTCTTTGGTTTTCTGGGAGCGATCACGGAGCCAAGCTGTAACGGATTTTCCAATGGTTCTGCGGTATTGCTGGGCGGCGGTGGGGTAGGGCCTTATACCTACTCGATCAATTTTGGGCCATTCGGTACTTCGAATGTGTTCAACAACCTTGCAAGTGGCAACTATATTATTACCCTGAAAGATGCGCAGGGCTGCCAGGCAGACTTTCCTTTTCAGGTGGGTGAACCTGCTCCGGTGAATTTGCTTGCTGTGGCGGAAGATGTGCGTTGTTTTGGCGAAAGTAATGGTTCGATCAGCCTCAACGGAAGTGGAGGCACACCTGGCTACCGCTTTTCATTGGACGGCTCTCCTTACCTCAGCGTCAGCCAGTTTGACAACCTGCCCGCAGGCATCTACACCGTCATGATGCAGGACAGCCTTAACTGTCTGGCGATCAGCTCAGTACAGATCGGCCAGCCCACGGCGCTCGACCTCGATCTGGTTAGTGTGAGCGATGCGCTGTGTTTCGGAGGGGCCAGCGGTACGATCACCGTGGCCGCTTCGGGAGGCACTGCCCCCTACCAGTACTCATTTGACAATCAAAACTACTTCCCCGGCTCAACGCTTACCGGAGTAAGTGCGGGTACCTATCCCGTCCGTGTGCAGGACTTCCGCGGATGTCTGGCGGAGGTAAATGCGACCCTTGGCGAGCCGGAGGAGATGAATGGCGAAGTAATCGTGCGTCCGGTTACCTGCTTTGGCGACAGCAATGGATTTGCCTCGGTAACAGTGGTCGCAGGTACAGAACCGTATAGCTATCTCTGGACCAATGGTTCTACCCAGTTTTCCGCCAGCAACCTGGCCCCGGGCAACCATGTGGTGCTTGTTACCGATGCCAATGGCTGCCAGATCAGCCGAAGCACGGAGGTGCTGGAGCCGCCGCAGATGTTTATTGATACCTTGTATGCCGATACCCTGCGTTGTTTTGGAGATACGACCGGAATCGCGCGCGTGTCTGCCAGTGGGGGGTATCCGCCCCTGACCTTCGCCTGGTCGAACGGGGCCACAGATTCCATCGCCCGCAACCTGGGCGTGGGGCTCTATACCGTGACCATTTCTGATACCAGCGGCTGTGCCATTTCGGACTCCGTGAGGGTCGTGGGGCCTCCCCAGATCCGGCTGAGCTTTGAGGTTGTGGATGCCTTCTGCGGCCTGCCGAATGGAGAAATCAGTGTAACGGCCTCCGGCGGTACACCTGGCTACACCTACTTCTGGGAGCTTTCACCGCCGCAACTGGGTCCGCTCGCTACGGGTTTGTATGGCGCTGATTCCGGTGTGCCTTACAATGTCATGGTGATAGATACCCTGGGCTGCGACCGAACCTTTACCCTGTTTGTCTATTCGCAGGGAAATCCGGTGGCCGATTTTACCTCCGACCTGCCACCTGTCGCTCCGGGCGACTCGCTGGTGCTGCCGGAGCTGGGGGTTCGTTTTACCAACCTCTCGACCGGGGCCGTGGCCTATCAGTGGTTTTTTGGCGATGGCGGCCTTTCAGATGAAATAAACCCCAGCCACGTATTTAACGATCCGGGTACCTACGAGGTGATTCTGGTGGCATATGATCCCTTCCTTTCCTGTCCGGACACGGCCCGCCAGACCTTTATTTTCGTACCACCGGGGGCTATTTATGTACCCAATGCATTTACCCCCAATGGCGATGGCATCAACGAAGGATTTATGGCCAAAGGGGTAGGGGTGGTCTCGATGCGTATGGAAATCTATGACCGCTGGGGCGTGTATATCACCACCCTCAACCACATAGACGAGTCCTGGGACGGCCAGAAGAATGGCGTACCTTCGCAGGAGGGCGTGTTTGTGTGGGTGATAGATGCCTATCTGAATGACGGAAGCCGCTTTCAGCGGGCCGGAACAGCAACCCTGTTCCGGTAATCAGTTCTCCGGAGAAGACATACGCTTCAGGAAGTCCGCTTTACGGCGGGCTGACACATCGAGCTGTGAGCCATCGGTCATTTCTACATATCCCCCTCTGCCCCGGATGTAGTTTTTGAGGTAGTGGAGGTTGATGACATGCGACTGATGGATGCGGAAAAAATTGTAGGGCTCCAGCATTTCTTCGTATTCCTTGATCGTGCGCGAGACGAGGATACGCCGACCATCGGTCAGGAAGATGAAGGTATAGTTACGGTCGGATTCGCAGCGGACAATATCATCGGGATTAACGACGGTAAAGCCGTGGGTGGTGGGCAGCACAATGCGCTTGAGCGGCTGCTGGATGTTGCGGATGTTTTGCAGCAGGGCATCTATCTGCGGGGCGCGGTCGGGCTGTTCGCCGGAGGCTCTTTTTTCATGCACGCGCGTTACAGCCGTCTGAAGCTCCTCGATATCCACTGGTTTGAGCAGATAATCAGTAGCTGAAAACTTAAAGGCCCGCATTGCGTACTGGTCGTAGGCCGTGGTGAAAATAACGTCAAATTCGCGGTCTTCGCTTTTTTCAAGCACCTGAAAACCATCTCCATCCGGTAATTCGATGTCCAGAAAGAGGAGATCGGGCTTGTGTTTTTCGATGGCTGCGAGGCCCTCGCCTACACTTCCGGCAATGGCGACAATTTCTACATCTTCACAATACTCAGTGATAAGCTCTCTGAGCAATTCCTGGCTGTTTTTTTCGTCTTCAATAATCAGGGCACGGATCATAGCGGGTGGTGGTTTGGACGCAGGTTTAAAGATAGGTATTTAG
>RDXT01000817.1 GCA_004292985.1 Bacteroidota bacterium | reverse complement strand
AATCGAAATGGCTGTGACCCTACGCCCGACTCGCTCAACCTTCCGGACCTGGTCAATGAAGGCTCTACTGTTACCCGTTTTTACTGGAATGGTCCTCCCGGCACTTCGGAGGTATATCTGTACCGGATCAACGGGGGCGGACATAGCTGGCCGGGCGCTTTTCCAGTGCCGGGTGTCAACACCAACCAGGACATCCGGGGCAGCCGCCTGATCTGGGATTTTTTCTCCGCGCACATGCACCCCAATCCAGCGCCGCTTTTGACAGCCCTGGGACCCGATCGCCTGCCTTCTTCCCTGCACATATGGCCCAATCCGGCACATGAGGTAATCCGGATATCCGATATTCCCGCCTCAGCAGAGCAGCTCAGGGTGACGGACGCGATGGGACGGGTGGTGTATGAGGAGGGAATAGGAGAAATAAGGGGAATTGGGGGGATAAAGGGGGTTGGGGAGTTAGCGGTTTCGGTGCAGGGATGGGCAGAAGGTGTCTATTTTGTATCGCTGTATGCAGGGCCACAGGTGAGCTCTACGCGCTTTGTGAAAAGAAATTGAGGCGATAAATTGGCAATGTTCAAGCGATTGCGTATTTTCATCACTGCGATTACTATTGCTAAAATTTTGGACTACGTATGACTACGCTCACAGAAACCAAAGTAGAGTTACAAACGCCCCTTCAGCGTTTTTACCACTGGGAAAAAACCCAGGCAGATAAGTTATTTCTCAGCCAGCCTCTGAGTGGTGCGTCCCGCAACTGGAGCTACGGAGAGGCAGGAAATGAAGCCCGGCGGATGGCCAGTGCGCTTCGGGAAAGAGGCTACGAACCCGGCACTAAAATCGCGATCCTCTCCAAAAACTGCGCTCACTGGATCATGTCCGACATTGCAGTGATGATGGGCGGCTTTGTGTCTGTGCCCATTTATCCGAATGTGAATGTAGAAACGGTTCGCTACGTGCTGGAACACAGCGAGTCAAAGGTGATCTTTGTCGGGAAACTCGAAGATCATGACTGGGCAGAAATGAAAAAAGGGATTCCGGCAGATGTAGAAATGATCAGCTTTGGCATCTACGATCTGGCTGGCACCTCCGGCATTGCTACCTGGGACAAGATCATCGCCGATGTGAAACCGATGCAGGAAAGTCCGACCCGCGACCTGGACGATATGATGACCATCATCTATACCTCCGGTACCACGGGCGTGCCCAAGGGCGTGGTGCATACCTTCCGGGCGCTGGCCTTCGCTGCCACAAATTATGTCCGCATCTGTGGCATTTCCACTGCCGACCGCCTCTTTTCCTACCTCCCGCTTTCGCACATCGCCGAGCGGATGCTCATCACGATGGGGTCTATGTATGGAGGTACATCGGTCAATTTTGCCCACACGCTCGAAAGTTTCAGCGAAAACCTGAAAGAAGCCAGCCCTACCATCTTCCTCGGTGTGCCGCGTATCTGGACCAAGTTTCAGATGGGCGTATTGGCCAAATTCAACCAGTCGCGCCTCAATCTGCTGCTCTCCATCCCGCTGATCGGCGGCGTGATCCGCAAAAAAATCCGCGAAGCCCTCGGCCTCAAAGATGCGCGGATCTGCGTTTCGGGCGCTGCTCCGATTTCGCTGACACTGCTGCATTGGTACAATAAACTCGGAATCGTCATTTTCGACATGTATAGCATGACCGAAAATGCCGCATACTCCCACGGCAACTGGCCCGGCAACTTCAAACTCGGCACCGTGCGCGCACTGCCCGGCGTAGAGGTGAAGATCACCGAAGAAGGCGAAGTCTGCACCAAAAGCCCCGCCAACATGGTCGGCTACTACAAAGAGCCGGAAAAAACCGCCGAAACCCTCCGCGACGGATGGCTTCACACCGGAGACAAAGGGGTCATCAGCCCGGAAGGCACCATGCGTGTAACCGGACGGGTAAAAGACATCTTCAAAACCACCAAGGGTAAATATGTCGCTCCGAACCCGATCGAGATGAAAATCTCTACCAACGCGTTTGTGGAGCAGATCTGTGTCGTAGGCGGCAATATCGCCCAGCCGATTGCGCTGGTGGTGCTCTCTGCCGAGGCGCGCAACCGCGACAAAAACGAAGTGGTGGGCAGCCTCACCGAAACCCTCGACGCTGTAAACCCTTCCCTCGAAGACCATGAGCGCCTGCAAAAAGTGGTGATCGTGCGAGAAGAATGGACGGTCGAAAACGGCCTCCTCACGCCGACCCTCAAAATCAAGCGCGGCGCGGTGGACGACAAGTACATGCGCAACTACGAAAAGTGGTATTCCGGCGCAGTAGGCGTGGTTTGGGAAGCCTGATACAAGAATAAGCCATAGAAAAAAGCCAGGGTCATCAGACCCATCTGGCGCTGCAACATAGACTCTGTCAGGAGGGATAAGGCGATCACAGCCATCCCTCCTGCATAGAGCCACTGCCCTCTGCGGATACAAAAAACAATCGGCCACACCACGACGCCCAATAACAGGATCAATCCGGCGATTCCTGCTGTCGCTGCCGTTTCTAAGTATTGGTTATGGGCATTCATCCCCACGTTTGGGAAACCGTCCTGTCGGTACCTCCGGTCGAGTTCCTGCTGAAAACGCCCAGCCCCGATCCCCGCCGGATGCTCAAAAGCAATCTCTTTCGTATGTCCCCAGATATACCGGCGCACAGCAGTGCCGCTGTTGTTGAGTTTCCGGACAGGTAATTCCTTTTGCTCCACGAGGTCCATCATCCGCCCCCGCGTGCCTGAATCTGCCGCCATAAACAGCAGAGCCGAAGCAAAAACGAGGGCCAGTAAGCCTGCCGTTTGCCAGATACGCCTGTGTTTTATGGCCAGAAATCCCAGACCGCCTGCTGCCATTCCCAGCAAAATCAAAATCTGCATCCGGGATTCGAACAGGAGGATCAGGATAAAAAAGAAGGCCAAGCCTGCATAGGTAGCCCATTTCGGCAAGGCATATCCCGGCTGCGAGGCCAGGCAGACCAGCAAGAGACAGGCCAGATTAAGCTGCATGGAAATATAGGCCGGATGCAGGTCCAGCCATTTACCCAGCTCGATGTACTGAAAATAGTCCATCCGGAATGTGCCCTCCGCCAGCGTGCGCCAGGCCGCATGGCCCAGGCAAAGCAGCCCCACAAGGGCGCAGGCAGCTACAAACACCTGCGCCAGCCGCCAGAAAGGCAGCTGCGGCGCGGTACCTATGCAGAGCGGAATCAGCGCCAGCGGCAAAAGGGCCGCCAAAGGAGCGCCCGGACCACCCAGCGTGGCGAGGCTATAGATCAGCACCAGCCCCAGCGGCAGCAAAAGCGAGGGCAGCGCCTGTATGCGCGAAAACCGGACCCTCCATTCTCCCGAAAGAAGCCAGCCCGGCAAAATCAGACCCATAGATATGCTCAGCCCCGCCCGTGACAGGGGCAGCGAAAAAGCACAAAGGATCAATCCGGCATATAACAGAACATGTCCTGCCCGCCGAAAAAATGTGAGGTGTTGTAAACTCAAAATCAATCCGTAAGCGTAGCGTTCCTTGCGAGGAGCAGCTGGATTTTGAGTAGTAGTCTATATAAAGACGCGATCAGGGCCTGATCCGTTGCACAAAGATCGTAATTACTGCCGGATAATCACAAACTCTACCCGGCGGTTGAGGGCGCGGGACTCTGCGCGGGCATTATCGGCAATGGGCACACTGCTCCCAAAGCCTGCACTGCGGAGCCGCCGCTCAGCAATGCCCCCGTCGAGAAGATACTGTTTCACCACCTCGGCGCGGTCTTCGGACAAGGCCTGAAGCTCCATTTCATTGCCTACATTATCTGTGTGGCCCCGGATCTCGATTTCGAGGGTCGGAATGGTCTGCAAAAGGGTCAGCAGGCGGTCGAGTTCGCCGTAGGACTCTGCGAGGAGCACAGCCCTGGCCCGCTCAAAATAGACGCGGTCCAGCCGGACAGACTGGCCTGTCTCCAGCGGCGAAAGGTAGAGGTCGCGCTGCACTTCGCGATACAGCTTTGCGGCGCGGACATCGAGGGTGTCGGTCCGGGGAAAATAGCCCGGCGCGACCGGACAAAGCTCATAGGCAATACCGAGGGGTAAATAGCAGGAAAAATGGCCATCGGGGGCCTCCTCCACACGCGGCGCGCCAGATTTTGCCTGCGGGCCTATTTCCCGGATCTGTACCTGCCCCGCGATCACTTCACCCGTTTTTTGATTCAGCAGACGTCCCTCCACGCGCACCAAAGGCTGCCGTGTGGGGTCTATGGGCACCCGGACACCATATATATTAAAGTCACCCCGCAGGGAGTCTGTCGAAGACAGGTAAAAATGATTGTTGCGCCCGGGCAGGGGCCGGAACCAGCCCTCCCAGCCGGGGCTGTTGATACGGGGGCCGAGGTTGAGCGGCTCGCTCCACTGGGTCCAGGCACTGCTCAGCCGGGCAGAGACAAAAATATCGCTGCACCCATATCCCCCTTTGCCGTCACTGGCATAATAGAGTGTATCCCCATTGGCATCGGTCCAGGGCGAAAACTCGCGCCCAAAGCTATTGACAGAAGGTCCCAGGTTCAGCGGAGACGACCACTGGCCTTTTTCATTACGGAAGGAAACATAGAGATCGAGGTCGCCATAGCCGCCCGGCAGGTCCGCAGCGAGGATCAGCGTTTGGCCGTCGGATGAAAGGCAGACAGAAGCAGGGCTTGCGTCTCCCGGAAGGCGTAGTAAGTCTTCCCGGCGGGCCTGTTCACCCGGCTCTGGATTGGCCCGCGCATAATACAGGTAGCCGGGAGTCGGCGGCTGCGCCAGGAAACGAAGCCACTCGCCTGAAGGCCCGCAACTCACCGGCTCCAGCCGGTACACCGGAAGCCGGGGATCCCACCAGGTAGCCCTGGTCCACATACTGTCGCCCTGCACCTTCGCATGCCAGATTCCGCCATCAGAAAAGAGGGTTTTGCCACGGGTAAAAAACAAATTGCGGCCATTTTCGCCTAACAAAGGAGCCGTTTCGTGCAGCGGGGAGTTAATGGCAGAGTCGAGCAGGGCACGCCGCGCTTTTAGCATCGGCCCCTCCACGGTCAGGATACTGAACGCCGGAGCGCTGAGCTGGTACCCGGAGAGCCGGAGGCTGGCCCGCCCTTTGACCACAACACCCTGCCTTGCCCCCATCTGTCGGGGAAAAGAAAGGCTGGCAATCTCCTTTTCATTGATCGAAAAATAGAGCATCCACCCCTGCTTGCGGAGAGAAAGGCTTATCGGTTCGCCTGTTTTTGCTTTTTTCTTCCATTCCTGCCAGGGCAACAGCATTGTTTCCACCCCTTCCTGTACCTGAACGACCGAAAAATAGCCTTCTGGCCGTATCACAAAGGCATAATAGCGGCTTCCGCTGGCATTTACGCTCCAACAAAGGCCCATCTGATGAAGCGGAGCACCCGTTTCGGGCACTATACTGAGATCAATCTGGTAATTTTTGGCGGCGGGTATATATTGTTCCCGTACAAACAGCGCCGTTTCTCCCTCTTCCTTCTGGATCAGGCGGGTCGTTCCCGCTTCTTTCCGGATATCCGCACCTGTCCCGGAGATCAGTTCCCAGCGGCGGTCGGGCTGCACAAAATCGCTGCGGTAGCTAAGCTCCTGCGCGGAGAGCACACCCTGCAGGACCAGCGGAACAGAGACCAGAAACCGGAGCAGGGAGCGCATCATCATGGCTTAATCGAGATAAACACAGATGCGGCTGATGGCCAGGTCGAGCTTATCGAGGTCGGGGGCATTGGAGGTAAATGCCTGGTTACCCGCGTAGCGGGACAGGTCGGTGCCCTGCTTGCGGGGAGCCAGCACGGCGTAGCATTTTTTCTCGTAGGGTGCCATCGTACCGCTTTTCCAGGAACTGATGACCCCGCCATACTCCCAGTTAAACCCATAAAAACTCACCGGAGCGCGGTTGGCTTTGACCAGTTCGCTGAGCGGCGTACCCACGCCGATGCCCTGGGAAGTCAGCCAGGAAGAGTTGCCCCGGTCGAGGTAAATGGCTTTTATTTTGCTGCGGGAATCGTCTTTCCAGGTGATGCGCAGTTCGTCGTTGAGCCCGGGGAAGACCACGGTGCAGCCTTCTTTCTGGTTGCCGGGCAGCAGCACTTCGCTGCGTCCGATATTTTCGGGTCCGTAGATGCGGATGAGGTCTTCTTCGGTGGTCGAGAGGCGAATGGCCCCGACCTGCCTTCCCGGCAGCAGGCGGCGGTCTTCGCTGGGCGGCACTTCGGCTTTAGGATCGGTGCTGCGCGTACGTGCATTGGGGTCGGTGTTGCTCTGTTTGCCGACCAGCAGGTCATTGAGGTCATTGCCCAGAAAGCGCACCCCGCCTTCATGTACCCAGCCCATCACGCCTGCTTTGGTACGAATGAGGATCCAGGGCTCATAAAAACGCTGCCCGCGGAGGGTAAACTCTGTGCGGCGAATGGTGCGCTGGTAGAGATATTCTGCCGTTTCGCCCTCCTGCATTGTCGCGACCTGGGGCATATCCTTGCCAGGCTGCACCTTTACAATCAGTTCATCTACCCAGGCCTGCACTTTGTTGGGGCGCGACATCTCCTGAAGCTCCGTAGAGACATTATCCAGGCCCTGCACAAGGGTATTCACCGCCGGGCTTTGGGTTCCGGTACCCGTTGCACCCGCACCCGGCTGCGGCGGCTGGCAACCCACAAGGAGCAACAGACAGATCAGAGATAAACGACAGAAGGATGACATTCGATTTACCCGGTATAATGTCCAAATATACGAATCCTCAGGAAGTTTTTATGTACGGCCCAACATTTACAAAGCGGTCGTTTTGATGAATTCAAAATTATATGAGAAACACTATATATTGCTTTAATCATCTGGTAATGAAATAGTTAAATTTTCTAAAACTATTTATGCTAATTGCCGTTGTTTAAACAAAAATGATTAAATTGTTTCCATAATGGATACGACCGTACAAACAGGCTGGTCTCCGGTGCAGGTCGAGCAACTCTCCCGCACCCTGAAGGCGCTGGCACACCCTGCCCGCCTGGCCATAGTTGATATGCTTGAAGATGGCCGCCGCATGACGGTAACCGAAATATACACACGCCTGAGCGCAGATCAGTCGGCGATTTCGCACCACCTGAGCATATTGCGCGATAAGGATATTCTGGATACCGAGCGAAAAGGGAAGCACATCTTCTACTACCTCAAGAATCCGGTATTTCTTGACCTCCTCCAATGCCTGGGTACGCTGCCCATGAGAGAGGCATAAGGCTTAATAGTCTGGCGGCAGCAGATTTTTGTAATGGCCATTGAGCTTCGCTCTGGCCTTCATACGTTCCGTTTCCATGACCACGGGCAATATGTCGAGCAGGTGTTTCCGCACAAACTCCAGGCGTTCGCTTTCGGAGGGCAGGCCCAGCAGCTCAAATTCCTGCCTGAGGTTCATCCCTACATGGTGGCCGATGCGGTAGCTGAAGGGAATATTTTCTTCATTACGGTATTGCTTGCGAATGCCCACCGCGTCATGAAGCTGCTGAAGAAGGCTTTCCACCTCTTCACGGAGATCCGGCATGGCCAGAGGAAAGTCTGCGATGTCCTCCACATCGGCACCGGGATAGAGTTTCCCATTCGCTTCCCGAAAAAACTCGCGCACTTTTACCCGGCTTAATCCGCGGGCTGTTACATCGAGTTCGCCGCCGGGATAGCGCTTGTCAATGGTTACCAGTTCCACCTCCGTAGCCGTCATCATAAGTGCCTGCTCGACCACGGGCGGGATGCCAAAATGCAGACCCTCGCTGATACATTCCTGAACCAACTGCCGGTAACGTGGCTCAAAAATATGCAGCCGGAGGTTTTCACCAGGAAAAACCACCAGACTCAGGGGAAACATAGGCAGAAACCGACTCATATATCTTCCCTAAAGATACGCATATTAGACCGAGGGAAGCAAACGCCGGGCTTTTCGCCGATGGTAAAAGTTTTAACGGAAGGTGCGGGCACTGTCTTCGTCGCCGTAGTGTATGCGCCTGTCTTTCAGAGACTTCATCGCCAGCCGGATGCCCGCAGGCGTGAGCGGAAACATCCGCAGATCAAACATTTTCCGGATCAGACCAGTGGAAGGAAAATAGTTCCAGCCATAGTCCGGACTGGGGTTGAGCCATACATTGGAAGGATAGTGCTCCAGAAAACGCTGGAGCCAGACCTGTCCTGACTCGGGATTGTGGTGCTCCACGCTGCCGCCGGGATAGAGGATTTCGACCGGAGACATGGCCGCATCGCCGACCCAGATCACTTTGTAGTC
Organism: Bacteroidota bacterium; assembly: GCA_004292985.1. Lineage (GTDB taxonomy): Bacteria > Bacteroidota > Bacteroidia > J057 > J057 > RDXT01. Next base: position 6,724 of record RDXT01000817.1, on the reverse strand, counting down.
GCGGTTGTAGGTATTGAGCAGTTGCCAGGTGGGAATCCGCTCACTGAAGCGGCGGCGGTTGTCGCGCCACACATATTCATAGACGCAGTTGTGAAAATAGTAGAACTCCAGGTGCTTAAATTCATGCTTTGCGGCACTGAAAAGCCTTGAGCACAGCTCTATATGGTCATCCATCGAGCCGCCGATGTCGAGCAGCAGCAGCACTTTCACATGGTTGCGCCGGGGTGCCTGCATGCGGATGTCGAGCATACCTGCATTTTCGGAGGTGCGGCGGATGGTCTGGCCCAGGTCCAGTTCCTCGCCCCTGCCTTCGCGCGTGAGGATGCGCAGGCGGCGCAGGGCCATTTTGAGGTTGCGGGTGTTGAGTTCGGCGTTTTCGTCGAGGTTGGCATACTGCCGCGTTTCCCAGACCTTGCGGGCGTTGCGGTCCTTGCTTTTGCCTCCGCGCCTTTCGCCGTCTTCATAGGTGCCATCCGAACCTTCGGGGCGGGTATTGCCGGGGCCATACCCTTCGCCTTCCTGGTCGGAGGAGTTTCCCTGCCGCAGTTGTTCTATTAATGCTTCCATCCCGCCGGAGGCTTCCCATTCTGCCAGCTCTTCGGGGCTGAGTACGCGGGTGAGTTCCTCGCGGAGCCACTCTTCGGGAATTTCCGTAAGAGGCTCATTCTGAGGACTTTCTTTGCCCCGGAAATACTGCCCAAAGACCCGGTCGAATGCATCGAACTGCTCCTCCCGCTTCACGAGCAGGCTGCGGCTGATGGCATAGAGGTCGTCCAGGTCAGGGCCGCCGAGACCACTCCGGAGCGATTGCAGCAGGTCGAGGTACTCCTGAAGGGAGCACCTGATGCCGTTGCGGCGCAGGTCGAGGAAGAAGGAGATAAACACAGGAGGTAAGGTAGGAAAAGCGGCTGAAACCGCCAAGCCCGGAGTTTACATATAAATCCCTCAGAAAAGAACCGACACATTCGCACTCAGGCGGCTGCGGCTCCGGGGTTGATACTCAGATACTTGCTGCTTCAGGGGCTGCTGCACACTGAGCCCAAGCGCTAATCGCTTGTAATAAGTCTCCACACCCGCCGTAGCATACAGATTGGTGCTGCCTGTTTCGGCTACGTGTACCTTGTACTGAAAATCCTGCCCGATTTTCTCCGCAAAGAGTCCCACATTCGGCAAAAAGGTAAAGCGCCGCACATTTTTCCAGTAAAAAAAAGTAGCTGCCGCACTTATCTGATCTCCAAAGCGGTACTGAAGTTCATTATAGCTGCTTTTCCGGTATTGAAACTCCGTATTCAAGCCCATTTTTTTATATCTGACGGTATAATTCACATTTGCAGAGAAGCTATAGGCCCCCGATCCCAGCTGAAAAGCCTGGGGAAGCAGCTCATAGTCCGCATTCCGCTGCTGGTACTTGCCTGTGGGCATCTTTACGCCCCCTCCGGCCATGAGATTGTGTTTCCAGACGTGTTTTGCGCTGTCTCCGGTGTTGAGAAGGGAATAATAGGCCATCAGGGAAGCATCGCCGATGCCCCGCAGACGGGTATTGCCACTTTCGAGCACGCGGAGGTTCTGGGAGACAGGCACGAAAGCAAATAGCTGCCATTTTTTTCCGAGATGAAAACGGCCCCATGCTTCCCAGGTCTGAAACTGGTCTTCGAGGGGCATCACTTCGCCCTCATGGGCCGGAAGCACCCCTGCGAAGCCAAAGCTGCGGTACTTGTATTTAAGCCCGGCAAAGTTGCGGCTAAACTGGGGCAGGATACCCAGATAACTCCCGCCGACCGAACAGCCGCACACATCGCAGGCGCGGACCGGGGCAGGAAAAAAAGCGAGTAAAACGCCTGAAAGACAAAGAGATAGCAAAAAGTATTTCATATTACCTGGGTGCCTGGTACATAGGATTGCTGACAAAAACGGAGTCGGTGAGGCAGTTCAGAAAAGAAAGCAAGTGCTGCTTATCTGCCTCTGTCAAAGGGATACCCGGACGCGGACCGGCATTCAGCGCAGGATCGAGGGTCGGCGATACCTTTACCCCCGAATCATAAAAATCGAGAACTTCTCTGAGCGTCTGAAAGCGCCCGTCGTGCATGTAGGGGGCCGTGAGGGCGATGTTGCGCAGGCTGGGGGTTTTAAATTTGCCCCTGCTCGCCGGATTAAGGTCTATGCGCTCCAGTCCGGTGTCGCTGGGGTTGCTTTCCAGCCCATTGTTGTGGTAGCTGTGGTCGGTAAACAGGGCTGTGGCGTGGCAGGTGCTGCATGTTTGCTCAAACAGCAGACGTCCGGCCTCTTCAGAGGCACTCAGCGGGCGGATTCCCTGGCGAAACTCGTCATAAGGGGCATTGGCCGAGACCATATTTCCCATAAACTGCGCCAGAGCATAGAAAAACTGCTGGTCGTCTATCTCCTCCTTCCCAAATGCCTCGCGAAATTGCCGGGGATACTCCGGATGCGCCTTCAGCCGGGCCATCAGGTGGCTGAGTTTCTGGTTCATCTCCACCGGGTTGGTGATCGGCGCCAGGGGCATGATCTCGATGTGATTAACCCCGCCATCCCACATAAAAGCCTTGTTCCAGGCGAGATTAAAAAGCGCAGGACTATTTCGCGTGCCCTTCAGCCCATTTACCCCTGGACTCAGGGCCAGCCCCGGATCGGAAAATGCCGCAGACTGCTTGTGGCAACTGGCACAGGAAACGGTCGAATCTATCGAAAGAATGGGGTCGTAAAACAGCCTTCTTCCCAGCTCGAAACCCTTCTGCGTCAATGGATTTTTTTCAAAACGGTACTGCGCCTCGGGAAAATAAGCGGGGGCCGCAACTTCCGTAAAAGGAAGCTGCGGCCCAGGCACACCCTCCCTGCACGCGGCCAGGAGCAGCAGCGGGGCAAGGAGGAGTTTCAGCCGGATTCTGTGTCGCACAGGTCCGGGCTTACTGGTGGATATGCTCAAACTCGAACATCGCGTGGTAGTTTTCGGCGATTTCGATTGCGTCTGCGCCGGGCATATGCACAACAGAGAGCTCAGCCAGCTTCAGCGCAGTGTGATGGCCATCGAAAAACTCCTTGGCATTTACGCTCAGGTGCAGTTCCGGCTCCTCTTTGGATCCGGTTTTGAGCGACTCGCCCCCGAAGCTGATTTCCACCTCCTGCAAAGCGTTGGTATTGTTGGCATTGCGGAAGCCACCGATGTGAAACTCAAACTTGCCGCCCGAAGCCTGGGGCGAGTTGCCTTCGGCTTTGAGGAAGATATAGCCTGAGTTCCAGCTCCAGAACATTTCGTTGGAGGGGCTGAGGGCGCCCGTCTGAGCGCCGGAAACATTGCGGAGGCTGTCCACACCGATGGTAAAGGTGATACCCGTGTACTCACCCTCGGGCACACTGTCGAAGGTCATCAGGGTGCTGGCGGCATTGGCGAGGTCTATCAGGCGGTAGCTCTCCGGCTCGGCCCATTCCGTACCGTCGGCCTTTTGCAGCCTGACATTGCTGATATAGTATTTAAAAGTGGTAAAGGTGATCTCTTCAGCGCTGCCACTCACATAGGGAGTTGCGGTGTTGAGTTCGAGGGCTTTGGTGTCAAAAAGGTGCTCCAGTTCGACACTGAGGGTTCCTGTGCCGGGCAGGTCTTCTTTACAGGCAGAAATAAAAAGCGTAGCGGCAAGAGCCGGTATGAGGAGAATGCGTGAGAATTTCATTGGAAAAAAAATGACAGTTTGTGTAATAGAAAAAAGGAAATGTGCATGCCGTATCCTCCTTCACAGAGAGGAATCATCGGCGCTTGTGGTCGCAGTTGTTACACGCTGGCAGGCGGCGGGCGGAAAATGTCGGCGGGGAAGCTCAGTCCGGAGTTGGACATGAGGAAGGGAGTGATTTGCCGGGCCGGATCAGAGAAGCTGCGTACTTCATCCGCTGCGGGGAGGGTAAATACAGCGATCTCCATGTTCGACAGCAGCGCCACTACGCCCGAAGGCTGGCGGGGTTCTGCCTGCTTCAGCTTTTGCATCAGGAAACACTGGCCTTCGCAATGAAGGGCAGGGCGATCCCGGTTGATACAGCGTTCTGAAGCGATATAGTCCCGGTTAACCTCAAAATAGCCAATCACTCCCATCTTGATCACCAGCTGGGCTGTGACAAGCAGGATCAGGACAATGGCATTGAGTTTTGACATATCTGTTACAAAAGAAACACAATCCGGGGACTATTTCAATGACTTTTGTTGCCCGAGATTGCAAAATTGTTGCTACCTTTCTTCTTTCACATCCTGCTTTTTAAGCCACCCCCTATGAGCCTGCTTGCCGAAGCCCTTCCCAAAACGACCGATATCAAAGCCCTGTTTGAGAAGCAGCGCGCCCATGCGTTTGCCCAGGGACAAACCTCTGTCAGCCATCGCAAAGAGATGATCCTGCGCCTGAGAGACTATGTGGTCGCCCATACGCAGGAGATCAGCGAGGCGATGTACAAAGACTTCCGGAAGTCTCCCGAAGAGGTGCTGCTGAGTGAAATCTCCATTGTTTTGCAGGCAGCGAGATACGTTACGTCAAACCTCGACAAATGGATGAAAGTGCGCCAGGTGCCCACACCACTGATTTTTACGGGCACTGCGGGCTACCTCCAGCCCGAGTCCAAGGGAAATGTACTCATTCTTTCGCCCTGGAATTATCCCATTAATATCTCGCTCGCCCCGCTGATTTATTCGATTGCCGCAGGTAATGTCACGATCCTCAAACCCTCTGAGATCACCTCGCACACCTCTGCATGGATGGCTAAAATGGCCCGCGAAATATTTACAGAAGAGGAAGTAGCGGTGGTAGAAGGGGACGTTTCCGTAGCTCAGGAGCTTCTGGCTCAGCCATTTAACCATATTTATTTTACCGGAAGCCCGCAGGTGGGCAAGGCCGTAATGCACGCCGCTGCCGAGCACCTGGCCAGTGTTACGCTGGAGCTGGGCGGCAAGTCGCCCCTGATCATAGACGAAAGCGCCCAGATCCCGGCGATTATCAATCAGGCGGTGTGGAGTAAGTTTATCAATTGCGGGCAGACCTGTATTGCCTCTGACTACGCGCTGGTGCACCGCTCGAAGGTAGATGCCTTTGTCAGCGCATACACCGAAGCGATGGACAACATGAGCGGCGGCCCCGGTGCGGCACATCAATCACCCACCCTGGCCCGGCTGGCAAGCGACCGCCAGTTTGTGCGGGTCAAGCGCCTGCTCGACGACGCACTTGCCAAAGGCGCCCGGATTTTGCAGGGCGGGAAGACCGTAGCCGAAGAGCGCTTTATCGAGCCGACCCTGCTCACGGATGTCAGCGACGATATGCTCATTACCCAGGAGGAAATATTCGGGCCGCTGCTGTCGGTGATTCCCTACGACTCGCCCGATGAAGTAGTGCGTTATATTAATGCACGCCCGCGTCCGCTGACGATGTATTTTATGAGTACCAATAAGCTGAATATCGATTTTATCCTCAGCAATACCCGCTCAGGGCCTGTGATGGTCAATGATACGATGCTTCATTTTGGCCACATGGAACTGCCTTTCGGGGGAATCAACAACAGCGGCCAGGGCAGCTCTACGGGCTATGCGGCCTTCCGGGAGTTTTCGCATGAGCGCGGGGTGATGGTCCGGAAATGGGCTACGATGTCCTTTTTGTACCCGCCCTATAATGACCTCAAGCGGGCGCTGCTCAATGCATTTAAGCGGATTTTGTGAGGACTTTATTTACAACAGCTTAAAACTAAAGGGAATATTCACCCAGAAGCGGGTAGCTTCCCCCTGCTGGATACCGGGATCGAAACGCAGTTTATATATGTGATCTAAGACCTGCTCCTCCAGCAAAGGAATGTAGGTACTCACCACCCGTGCAGCTGCGACTTTCCCGTCAGGTTCAACCAGCACCCAGGCAATTACATTACCTTGTATGCCGAGGTCTCGGGCCACCTTCGGGTAGCCTACTTTCGTTCGTATCTCGTCCATATTCATGGGCTTAGGCTCTGCCTCCAGAAAAGGATAGGGTGAAAAAACGTCGTGCACAGCATCTAAGCTATCCGCCGGGCGGTATTGGTTGACTCTCCAGATGAGTATCGAATCCTTTTCGTTGAAGAACTTACTTTCGCAACTCCAGAGAGCCCTGCCCACAGAGTCAAATACCGAAAAACTACGTATGATGTCGGCCTTGTACTGGGCCTGGAATCTCAGTTGCCCCTGTGGGTCCCATCTTTGTATGCTCTGTTGCACCCCTTCCACATAACCCGATTCAGAAGCTACCTGACCATTCGGGTGATAGGTGCGAAAAATGCCACTGCCGTTTTCAAGCAGTACCTGGCCCAGGCTGTCGCGGCAGGATACCACCGAGCAGATACTGTCGTTGCACAACTCCTCATAATGCAGCGCTCCGGAAGCATAATAATAGCGCTGAAGGCCTGTAAGGCTGCCTTTTTCATAGAGCGTTTCCGAGCGTATGGCGCCGGAGTTGCTCCATGTGATCCGTTTGCCGGAGCGCATGCCTCCCCGGTAGAAACTGCTGTCGGTCAGCTGGCCCTGCTCCGAATAGAATTTTTCAGCCCCGATCAATATGCCATATAGATACGTCTGCCGGGCTTTGAGCGCTCCGTTTTCGTGATAGGTGAGCCAGATACCGTTTTGGACGCCATCCCTCATCTGCCCCTCGTACTTTTTCTGGCCATTGGGGTACCATTCGGTATATGCACCCTTAAATGCATTTGAATACTCCGCTTC
>RDXT01000071.1 GCA_004292985.1 Bacteroidota bacterium | reverse complement strand
TCCGAATGTATTGCTGCTCAGGCCCTCTGCCAGTCCGGGCATATGTCCTTCCTGCCGGGAGGCCGACATCATCAGGTAAGGCTCTGCGGAAATGCTCATGTGGCGGTTTGCCCGCCAGGAACCACCCACACCCATCACTACGCCCGCCGAAACCGATTGCCGGGTCGAAGGCGCTACGTTGGGAGGATTGTCACCCGGGAAAGAGAAATAGGGGCTGCTGGTGCTGGCTTCTACGATTTCCAGACGCTCAGAGATCCGGTATTGCAAGAGGGCGCCCGCCCGGATATAGCCCTGCAAAGGCGCTGTCGGAGTGCTCAGCCGGATCGCCAGGGGTAGATTAATGCTGCTCACTACCTGCCGGGTTTTGATGCTCAGCTCTATGGGTTCATTTTCGGGAATAATGGTGTCCGCAGGTATGCCCGCAAGCGTGACACTTACTTTATTGGCGTTGCCCGGCGTGAGCAACTGGTACTCAAACTGGCTTCCGCCAGGACCTCTGCGGTACCTGAACCTGGGCCTGTGCACGGCTTCCTCGGCGCGATAGCGGTATTCGAGGCCTGTTTCGAATGAAACGATGTGGTTGTCTCTGAGTCTGATACCAAGTCCGGCGCGCATATCTGTCTGGCTGCGGATCTCGCCGGGCGAAAAACTCTGGCGGGGATCGTTGCCGTGATCTTCGTGGGCGGCCTGCCGTACCTGCCATGCATACACGGCTTTAATGGCGATGTTTTTGCTCAGACGCTGCTTTTCCGGCACAAGCTTAAATGCAGGTGCGGATGCGTTTAGCGGGAGCAGAGTCGCGCGCGGGTGAAGGGGCAGCGGGTCTGGCACCTTGTCAAACGAGGTGCTGGCTGCCACAGACTCAGGCTCCGGCTCCGGCACGACTCCGTTTTCGTAAATAGTTATCTCGGATTCGGGAGCCGCAGCAGTCCGGGGTAAAATCGGGGCCTTTTCCCTTCGCTGAGGCGACAGGGAAGGAGGCGTCTGGGCTGCTGCGGCTGATTTGTCAGAGCTAAGGGCCAGGGAAGGGGCAGGCAAGGACCGGGAAATCGAATCTGCGCCGCTGAGGGCTTCTATCTGACGGGTTTTGTCTTCGACAATTCCGGAAAGGGTCTCTATTTTCTGGTGAAAGGTCAGCAAGGTCCAGCCAATCCCGCCAAAGAGCAGGCTTGCTGCGATTCCGGCAGCCCATTTCCAGGCTATGGGGCGTATGATGGCCCCGGCAGGAGCCACCGGAGCAGGCAGGCCCCCTTCGATATGTTGCCAGACCGAATCGGAGGGAGTTTCGTCTTCGTAGCCTTCGAAGGCATTGATCAGATACTCCTCCAGACCATCTTTGGGGTGTAGTTCTTCTGCCATACCTACGTGTTTAATGTTTTTTCAAGCTTTTTCCGCAGCATTTCCTTGGCCCTCAGCAACTGGGACTTGGAGGTGCTCACATTGATCTGAAGTTGTTCGGCGATTTCTTTGTGCGAATAGCCTTCCAGCACATAGAGGTTCAGCACGGTGCGGTATCCTGCCGGGAGGCTTTGCAGCAAACGGATCAGTTCGCGGGCATTATTCCCTTCAAATGCCTGAATCACAGGGTCGTCGTCGCCTGTATCGGGCACATGCTCGATCTGGGTAGTAGGGATCAGGCGCTGGTTTTTCCGCAGTTGCTGAAGGGCGGTGTTCACCATCACTTTGCGTATCCAGGCACCCAGGGGCCCCTGTCCGCTGTACTGGTGCAGGTCGCGGAATACCTTCACAAATCCCTCATGCAGAATGTCTTCTGCTTCTTCGCGGCTATCGGCATAGCGGAGGCATTGCACGAACATCTGGTTTTTAAACCGTTCGTACAACGTTCGCTGGGCCTGCCGGTCCCCTGCCAGGCAGCCTTGCAGAATCTGTTCTTCCGTATTCAACTACGTCTTCTCCGTTTGAAGCTATGGTTCACATTTGCCCCAAAAGGTTGCATGGGATCAAAAAATAATGAAAAATATCAGCCGGAAGGCTCAGCGCTTCATGACCAGGCTTACTTCCAGGCTTGCCAGGCGTAACACAGACTTGTTCCAGCTCTCACTTAATTGCTGCACTGCCCGCACCTGTAAGCCCAATTTTGGCGTAAAGTAGCAGGAAACACCTGCTTCAGCTGCAAGGCTAAAGGGCTTATCTGTTTCCCATTTCCCACGTACTTCTTTCTGCTCAAAGAGCTGGGTGCCTGTGATTTCGTTGCCTTGACAGGTGAAGACATAACTGATATAAGAACCCCGGTAATGGCTCAGGTTGATGAGTTGCACCATGCCGCGGGCACCCAGATAGATACCCAGCTTTTTTCGGCTGAAGGGCTTGACTTCGATGCCGAGCGGGAGGTAGCCCTGGAAAGAAAGATAGCTGGTTTCTCTGTGCGAAAGGCTTGAAGAAAGGATCGGGTAGGGCTTCGGGTTGAAGAGATAGAGGTTGGGCACTCTCAATATCGCCTCATGCCGGTATAAAAAGCCCGCCTGCATGAAGCGTATGCCTGCGCCGCCTGAAAGAGTGAACGACCTGCCGAGATTCAGACTGCCAATATGTGCGAACTGGATCCCTGGTCTGGGGTAGTGCGGAATCTCCTTTTCGCTGATATAGGCTCCCTGGGGAGAATATGGAAAGTGTTCGTAGCGGATAAACATGCCTGCATTTACGCCTGCAACAATCTCATGAGAAAAAGTCTGGGCAGACAGGTGTAATACGAACGAGAGAATCAGGAAAAACAGGAAGCTTGCCTTCATTGGAATGTGGCTTGTGCGTGTGACTTTCGGTTGTAACTTAGGAAATAGTCCGGAACAAAAAAAAGCCGGTCTGCGGAGACCGGCCCTTTTACAACAAACAAACACAGTATCGTTCAGGCTTCCAGTAGTTTTTCTACCAGAATGATTGCCTTGTTGTTTAATACTTCAATTACGCCATCTTGTGTCGCAAAAAAAAGGGTTTGTCCATCTTCTTTCACCACTTTGATTTTCCCTTTACTCAAGGTGGAGATAATCGGCGCGTGGTTGTACAGCACCTGAAAAGATCCCATAACGCCGGGTGCCTGCACGCTTTGTACAGTTCCGGAGAATACGCCTCCTTCGGGTGTAACAATTTCGAGATCGAATACTTTCATGGACGCAGGATTAGGCTTCGTTCAGAATCTTATTACCCTCTTCGATCACCTGCTCAATACCGCCTTTCAGGTAGAAAGCCTGCTCGGGGATGTTGTCGAGTTCGCCATCGAGGATCATGTTAAATCCACGGATGGTGTCTTCGATGCTCACAAACTGGCCTTTGAGACCGGTAAATGCTTCTGCCACGAAGAAGGGCTGGCTGAGGAATTTCTGCACCTTGCGGGCACGCTCCACAGCGAGTTTGTCTTCGTCAGAAAGTTCGTCCATACCGAGGATCGCGATGATGTCCTGAAGTTCCTTGTAGCGCTGGAGCAGCTGGATCACACGCTGGGCGCAGCGGTAGTGCTCGTCGCCCACAACCGCAGGCTGAAGGATACGGGAGGTAGAAGTAAGCGGATCCACAGCAGGATAGATACCCAGTGCAGAAAGCTGGCGGGAAAGTTCGGTGGTCGCATCGAGGTGGGCGAAGGTCGTAGCCGGAGCCGGGTCGGTGTAGTCGTCGGCAGGTACGTAGATCGCCTGGATAGAGGTGATCGAACCGCGCTTGGTAGAAGTGATACGCTCCTGCATGGCGCCCATTTCAGAGGCCAGGGTGGGCTGGTATCCTACCGCCGAAGGCATACGTCCCAGAAGCGCGGACACTTCAGAACCAGCCTGGGTAAAGCGGAAAATGTTGTCAATAAAGAAGAGTACGTCGCGGCCTTTGGCATCGGTTTTCTTGCCGTCGCGGAAGTATTCAGCGATGGTCAGACCGGTAAGGGCCACACGTGCACGGGCTCCCGGAGGCTCGTTCATCTGTCCGAAAACCATCGTGAGCTTGGAATTGCGCATTTGCTCATAATCCACGCCTTCGAGGTCCCAGCCACCGTGGTGGAGGCTCTCCATGAACTTGTCGCCGTACTGGATTACCTTGGCTTCGATCATCTCACGGAGAATGTCGTTGCCCTCGCGGGTACGCTCTCCTACACCGGCAAACACGGAAAGACCGCTGTGCGCCAGCGCGATGTTGTTGATCAGTTCCTGGATCAATACCGTTTTGCCTACACC
>RDXT01000070.1 GCA_004292985.1 Bacteroidota bacterium | reverse complement strand
AGCCAGATCAGAAGGACCGGCAGAAAAAGGTGTATAATGAGTGTACGTTGAATCTGCATAATGTGTAGTGACGTTAGGCCCGGCAAAGGTAATGATATGCGGCCATTTGACAGCAACTTATGAACGATCCTTTCACAGATTAAGATGCCTATGCACTGCTGCCGGGAGACAAAGCTTCGGATCAGGCCGCCAGATACTTTTCCGCTATCTTCGCAAACTGAACTTCATCAAAAGGCTTGATCAGATATCCGTCCATTCCCGCTGCCAGAAACTCTTCCAGTTTCTCCGGGATATTGTGTGCCGTAAGCGCAATAATCGGCATATCAGCCCCTCCCGGCAGTTGCCGGATCAGCGACAAAGCCTCCAGGCCATCCATCACCGGCATTTCGATATCCATCAAAATCAGATCAAAGCGCCTGGCCCCGGCCTTTTGGACAGCTTCTTCACCGTCTCCGGCGGTTTCGACCTCGTACCCTCCTTTACCCAGGATATGCCGGGCTATCATGAGATTTAATTCATCGTCCTCAACCACTAAAATGACCGGAGCGGAATCTTTCATAGGTATCGTAGCACAGTAGCTCCTGCGCAGGCGTTGGTTTATGGGCTGGAATTTACACGTTTAGCCCAACAAAACAAGGACAATCACAATTCGCAGGGGCTTTCGGGCTTCTCTACATTGTTCAGATGAAGCAGATATTCCGCGCAGGGGCTGAGGCGGGCACGCGCAAACTCCGTCGTATAAGAGCCAAAAATGCCCAGTGCCTGCGAGCCTTCAGATGCCGTAATATTGCTGTATTCGGGCCGCACGGTGTTGAAGTCGGTAAATTTAGGATCATTGGCCCGGCGGTAACTGCTCAGGTATTTGTCCATCGCTGTTACTTCAAAACGAAATACTTTGGGCAGGTTCTCCGGAATCTCTTTGCACTTATTCTGATCATTCACATCATAGACATATATGTTCTGATCCTGGGGCTGCATTTCATTGTAAAGTCCCTGAATGATCTCATACTCCCGGAACTGGTAGCAGAGGGTGGAGCCTGTGGCCCCTGTGGTGCAGCGGAAATTCTCGCTGTACATATCCGTAGGACCATACGAGACGGTCTTAGGCACATTATTTTCGGTATAATCGAGATAGACGCGATTTTCAAAGCCTTCGCCATTGCCGGGGCTGAACTCGATTTTGTAGTCCAGTTCCAGCATCACCTGCCGCAGGCACTTTTGCTGGCCGGGGCCGGGCGTGGTGCTGGGGCTGAGGAAACGCACGCGCTCCGGAACGAGCGTCTGCGCCTTCAGGAAAAAAGTATCCGTTCCCGGACGGGTGATCTCCAGGTTGTAGGTTTTCCCCGGGGCCAGGGCACGGTTTCCGGCAGTAGAAATTTTATACAGGGTGGTATAAGGATAAAAGGTGCCGTCCTGCGGGTTTTTGGGTACGCTATCTATCTGCACAGCCAGATAGGTCTGGTTATTGCCCGTAAGCTTTACATTCAGCCCCTTTACACTCTGGTCAAACTCTTTGGCGTACTGAAGGGCGTCGCTTTCAGGCAGGAAAACCCGCGAAACCCGCACATATTGTACTGTATCTCCCTGATTGAGCACACTGTACACCACCCAAATATCCTTTTCAGGGGCATTGAGATCAATATCGGTACTGCAGGCGGCCAGAAAGGTTACAGCCACCAAAAAAAGAGAGCGGGGAAAAGCCTTCATCATACGAAAGAGACATAAAGAAAACAGCAGGGCGAATATGGAATGAAAATTCTTATTTTGCACGATGGATTGGGGGAACTGTTATTCTGTCTAACGTAAATCACGATCAGGATGTCTGCCGTTAAAAAAGAAATTCGCAAAATTACCACCCACGTTCTGCGGGCGATGAAGGAGAAGGGAGTGAAAATCTCTATGCTCACTGCCTACGATTTTTCCTTTGCCCGGATTCTCGACGATGCCGGGGTAGATGTGGTGCTGGTAGGAGATTCCGCCTCCAATGTGGTGCATGGCCATGAGACAACGCTCCCGATCACACTGGAGCAGATGATAGACCATGCCAGCGCGGTGGTTCGTGCGGTAAAACGGGCCCTCGTGATCGTGGACCTGCCTTTTGGCTACTACCAGGGAGACTCGAAGAATGCCCTCAAAAGTGCCATCCGCATTATGAAGGAGTCGGGGGCGCATGGGATCAAGATGGAAGGCGGCGAGTTTATCGCGCAGTCTGTGCACCGGATCGTGAGTGCAGGTATCCCGGTGATGGGCCACCTGGGCCTTATGCCGCAGTCTATTTACAAATATGGCACCTACGCGGTACGCGCACGCGAAGAGGACGAAGCCCAGCAACTGCTCGACGATGCCCACAGCCTCGAAAAAGCAGGCAGCTTTGCGCTGGTGCTCGAAAAAATTCCCCGCGAACTGGCGACCCGCATCAGCAGCGAACTGAGTATCCCCACCATCGGGATCGGAGCGGGCGGCGGCTGCGATGGCCAGGTGCTCGTAACCCACGACATGCTGGGCCTCAACAATGAGTTCAGCCCGCGTTTCCTGCGGCGCTACGCAAATCTCTACGATGTGATCCGCGAAGCGGTAGCGCACTATATCGAGGATGTAAAATCCCATGACTTTCCCAACGAAGACGAAGCATACTGATCTGCATGGATATATTATTTGAAGACAATCATCTGGTCGCCGTGAACAAACCCTTCGGTATGCCCTCTCAGGGGGACGAAACCGGAGACATGAGCGTATTTGACTGGGTAAAAAATTACCTGAAAACTACCTACAACAAGCCCGGCGAGGCCTATGTAGCCCTGCTGCACCGCCTCGACCGCCCCGCAGGCGGTGTCCTGCTGCTGGGTAAAACTTCCAAATCTGCCGCCCGCCTCTCCAAAGACTTCGAGCAGCGTCGCCTGAGCAAAATGTACTACGCCATCACTGAGCGGGCACCCCAGCCCGAATCGGGTGAACTGAGCCACTACCTCAAAAAACTGCCGGGGCAGAATATCATGCGCGCCTACCAGAAAGAAGTGGCCGGAGGCCAGGCCGCCAAACTCCAGTACCGCACCTCCCGCACCGAAGGGCAACGCGCCCTGGTAGAAGTGCAGCTCCAGACAGGACGCAGGCACCAGATCCGCGTGCAACTCGCCGCCATCGGCTGCACCATCTGCGGAGATGTGAAATATGGGAAAACCGAATTTTTACCCGATCGCTCTATCGCACTGCTGGCGCGCGAACTTACCTTCGAACACCCGGTGACCAAAAAGCTCATGACCATCATTGCCCCCATTCCTAAAACCGCTGTCTGGCAGGAAATTGCAGCCGGAAAATGAAAAAATCTGTCGGGCCGGGCCTGTAAGAAAAAGCAGTTTAAAAAGCCGGAAAATTCAGCCAAAAAACAAAACAGCCCCCAGGATCAGTTCGCGCATGACTTTTTGCTGAACAGAGCGCTGTAAGAAACTCAGCCCCTTTGTCTGCGTACATTAGCTCACTTAGAGCCAAACCCATCATGCGAAACTTTCTTTTCATCCTGATCCTGTGCGGTGGCGGCCTCATGTTGCCCGCGCAGGAAACCTACTTCTGGTCCGGGACAGAAAAAATGAGCCTGATCCCCGATCCCTCGACCCGCTGCGTGTGGCTGACAAAAAGCGGAGCACCGGACAAACAGCAGGTAATCACCGTAAACGCCGCGAGCCGCAGCGCCGGAACCGAAGAACTCCTGCGCAGCGCGGGCATCGCTCCGGCAGAGGTGGCAGGAATTTCGACCGGATACCGCATCGGTGGGGGGATGAAAGTATGGCTCACGCCACGGATCCTGTACAAGCCCGCTGCCACCTTCAGCACAGAGGCCTTCGGGCAGATCCTCCGGCAGTTTCCGGGGGCTACGCCCGGCGCCACAGCCACAGGCATCGCCATGATCGAACTCGGCAATCCCGAAGCGGTGCTGCCCCTGGCCAATGCACTCAGCGAAAGCGGCATGTTCGAGTGGTGCCACCCCGATTTTCTCGCGCCTACCCGCGCGATGAGTCCGCCCCCTTCGGCCTGTCTGGCCAGCGACGCCCTCTTTTCATACAACTACTACCTCCACAATGTCGGCGGCACAAGCTGGTTCAGCTATCCGTATTTTATCACAGCGCCCGACATAGATATTGACGCGCCCGAAGCCTGGTGCCTGACACAAGGCTCCTC
>RDXT01000069.1 GCA_004292985.1 Bacteroidota bacterium | reverse complement strand
GACGACGTGCAGCTCCGCCATTATACCATCAACCGCAAGCGCACCGGACTGAGCGGCACCCTCGATTATGAACTTAACGCCAACAACCACTTTTACCTGCGGGGCATGTACAACCGCTTTTCGGACGAAGAAGAGCGCCGCCGCGTCCGCTACAACATCGGCAGCGGATTTCTGACCAGCGCCACCTCCTCGCGCGAGGCGGAATCGAGCGCGACCTGCGCCACCGCACCAAGATACAGACCCTGAGCAGCATCAACTTCGGGGGCAACCATACCCTGGGCCGCATAGCTACAGATTACCAGCTCAGCTACTCGCTGGCGATGGAGGAAGTGCCTGACCGTATAGACATTAACTTTACCAATGACCTCATTAACCTCAGTCTGGACCTGAGTGAACCCAACTGGCCCCGGATTCACATTCCCCGTCCGGCAGATTCGGTCAGCGCCCTCAATTACACCGACTACGAGTTTGATGAGATGCAGATTTTGAAGGGGAACACCCGCGATGAAAACTATTCAGGCTATCTGAATACCACTTATACCTATCTCAAAAAGCCGCAACAGGTGGGATTTGTGAAGTTTGGGGTAAAGGCCCGCAGCAAGGATAAATCCCGGGACAATATTGCGCAGGTGTATCACCGCTATTATCCGCTGTTTGCGGTCAGCAGTACCCGCGACAGCGTGCGCAAAATCTACAACCTTCAGGGCCCCGATCTCTCGCTGCTGACCCTGGCCGGCAACCCGTATGAGAGCAACCTGTTGAACCGGGGCTATGATATGGGCCTGGCGCCGGATCTGGAGCGGGTGGGAAAATTCATCGAATTTTATCCCCAGAACTTCAAGCAGGAAGAAAACGACACCAAGGAAAAGTCTCACGCTGAGGACTATACGGCGCAGGAGGCAGTGTATGCGGCCTACGGACTGGTGCAGCACCAGTGGCAGCGGCTGATGTTGCTGGGCGGGCTTCGCTTTGAGCGCACCGACATCCGCTATCTTGGATACGACGTGCAGTTTAAGCCCTTTTCAGACGCATTTGACCGGATAGATACCCTCCGCAGCAACAAACAATACGACTTTCTGCTGCCCCAGTTTCACCTGCGATACCGTCTGGGCCGTTTTACCAATATCCGTGCTTCCTTCACCCGCACCTATGCCCGCCCCAATTTTGAGGACATCCTGCCCTATCGCCAGGTGGAGTACGATTCACGGGTGATCACCCAGGGAAATCCGGAGCTGCGTTTTGCGCGCGCGATGAACCTCGACCTGCTCGGTGAAACCTACCTCAACCAGCGGGGTCTGATTTCGGGAGGCGTGTTCTTTAAGCAGATAGATGATTTTGTCTATTACTTCGAACGTCGGATTTTTGTGGAGGACATCAGCCGCGCCGGGTGGTATTTTGTGACCAGTGCCGAAAACGGCGACCGCGCCTACCTGCTCGGAGCCGAGCTGACCTGGAACCAGATGCTGACCTTCCTGCCGGGTGCGCTCAAAGGACTGGGCATTTATACCAACTATACCTTCACCCACTCAGAGGCCTATATCGAAAACCGCACCGAACTCCGCGAGCGCATCACCCTGCCCGGACAGGCCCGACATGTGGTGAATCTGGCCCTGGACTATCAGTATGAGCGCATTTATGTGAAGGTAGCCACTAATTACCAGAGCGATTTTCTGCATGAACTCGGCATCGGCAAGGAATGGGACCGCTACTATGACCAGGCCCTTTATCTCGATCTGAATGCCTATTATCTGCTGGGGAAAGAAAAAAACCTGCGTGTATTTTTCCAGGCGGTAAACCTCACAAATGCCCCGCAAAAATATTATATGGGCGTTTCGGACCGCGTGGCGCAGCAGGAATATTATTCGTGGTCGGGTCGGCTGGGGCTGAAGTACGAGTTTTGAAGGCGTAATTAATTTTTATTGGCGGCGGCTCTGCGGCCTCCCAATGCAATGCCTGTGCGGACACCCACTGTCAGCGTAGGTACTTGTTTTTTGCCTTCCCTGAAATTAGGTACCAGACCCTTCCAGAAATCGTCGTTAGGTTTTACACCAACAGGAGAAACCGTTTGAAAGCGATTGCCCACACCTAGCATAGGTATCTAAGCGGAAATACTTGCCAAATGCAAACGCATAGCCAAATTTAACATTACACCCTTCAATACGCCGACGGATTACTGCCTGTGAATATTTCAGCGTCTGGCCATACATGGTTCTGTAAATACCCGCTTCTACGTCAAATGCCTCCTGTGTTCTGAAAAAATCCAGGGCAAAATACGAACCGTTTTGAGGATCAAAGTACAGCCGCAGTTCGCTCCGGAGGGTGTTGTAGCGGTGGTTCTGGCTGTATGCGGTCCGTGGCGAAATTCACACGGAGACACAAAGAAGCGGAGGTTCACGGAGGTTTTTCTCTGTGTAACTCAGTGCCTCCGTGCCTGCCAAAGGCATGCCCAGGTCATCTGTGGTAAATGACAAGATTCACACGGAGCTGTATGGCGTCAGCGTTTTTTCCTGCCCGAAGCCCGTTTCCCAACAACCTCTATAAAAGCTTCTCCCTCATCGTCATAGCTGACTCTCAGGTCTTTAATGAAATGCCCGAGCGACTCCAGCGAACTGATGGCGGTATATCGCTCCCGGTACGTTTTCAGCACATCTTTTTCATTCCGGATGTATGCCTTTCGGATAGCCTCTCCTCCATTGCCGTTTTCGCTGCACAGATTTTCATAAATCCAGGCATCATAAGGACTCGACAGGAAAAACATATCTTTTTCCATGAGCAGGGCTTCTTTCTGGCTTTTGAGAATATTGATATATACAACAAGTTGATTTTCAGGCAATTGTGTAATTTCTCCGGTATGGGATTGCAGGTACTCAGCCTGAAAACGCAGCAGGGCATAGAGGTCTTTGGATTCGTAGGCGCTGTTTATCTGCTGGATCGCCGTGTTTTTTTCAGCGCGTATGACTTCGTCGGGTTCCAGGTCGGGGTGCAGCAGTTTTACGAGGTTGTAATAAATGGATTTAAGCGATCTATAGACAATTTGCTCCTGCGTTTTCGCTTTTTCCTCTTTCGCCAATTGTTTGTCTGATTTTTTCCGCGCTTTTCTCAGTTCCTCTTTTGCGGCCTCTTCCTCCTGTTGGTTTTGTAAAAATTGGGCAGCTTTTGCAACAACCGTATCCGGATCGTCATCTTCGCTGATAGGCACATCCATTCCCAGCATTTCAAAGAGCATCCGGGCCTCATCTATCTGCGCGGAGTCTGACGCTGCTTTTCCTTGCTTCCAGGTCTGGGGCGCATAGGTATCGTAGATACGCTCCGCGTTTTCCGCCAGATCGGGCTTGCCCCGGAAAAAATCGGACGACAGCAGACTCTCCATAATGTCGAGCAGCATGAAGGTCAGCACCTCTTTTTCCTTTTTGGTAAAGGAGCCACGTTCCAGCCAGTAGGCAATCCGCAGGCCTGTATCATAGGACACCTGCTGCTGATCCTTGTGAAGGGGAGCTATCGTATCAAAATAACACTTTCTACCCGCCTCCAGCTCTTTCTGAAGCGCCTGAAGCGAATCTTTCAGGCTGTCAATCTCTTTGATAAGCTTCTGAAATTGCGCTGTTTTTCGCTCCAGAGAGGTTTTCGGACTGGCTTTCTGTGTAACTTTAACAGGTTTCATAGAGGTAGTATTGGCATAAAAGTATAGGTTCTTTTTGACCTACCCAACAAGCGCTCCGTTTTTTGCGTTTGCCTCCCTGTAAACTGTTCCCTGTCCCCTGAACCCTGTCCCCTGAACCCTGTCCCCTGTATGCGTATCCTCCTGTTTGTTGTTTTATCCCTGCCCCTGCTGCTGCCCGCGCAGATCTGCGACCCCGCCGGAAACCTGATGGTTTTTTCCAACTACGAAGGGGGCGTACTGAATATCAATGTAGATCAGAATATCCCTAACCTCAAGCTGGGGATATGTACCTACGAAGCCGTAGAGATCAACGTCAGCGGACCCTTTGCCGGGAACGTCACCGGGGTGATCTATGCCGGATTTAACTCACCTGGCAACACCAACTGCGGCGCCACCATTCCCACCACGGTACTTAACGGCGTACCCGCATCTCTGTTTACCCTATATTCCAGCACAACCAACAACATTGCGCAGGCCACCCACCTGGGAGAGCCTGTTTTTCAGGGTTTTCCTCCGCT
>RDXT01001051.1 GCA_004292985.1 Bacteroidota bacterium | reverse complement strand
CTGCCCCAAGCCTTCACCTGCACTCCCATGTCCTCCCCGCACAACAAGGGATTTGCCCGCACCGGAGCGACCCGCTACCTGCGTACCGATCACGAAGACCAGTTGATCCTGATCGGTGAAAATATGTGCTGGCAGAATACAAATGCGTATCTGGACTACAAAAAATGGATAGATAAACTTAGCGGAGCGGGCGGCAACTATTTCAGGCTCTGGCATGCGCACTGGGGGCTGGGCATCGAGTGGAAAAATAATGTGAGCCAATATCAGGGCCTGCGGCGGTATCAGCAGGAAAAAGCGCGTTACCAGGACTGGCTCTTTGACTATGCAGCCGAAAAAGGCGTATATCTCATGCTGACCCTCCAGCACCACGGACAGGTTTCGACACAGGTTAATCCCAACTGGAGCGAAAGCCCCTACAATGCTGCCAACGGAGGCCCCTGCGCCCAGACCTGGGACTTTTTTACCGACAGCGCTGCAAAAGCCCACACCCGCAACCGCTACCGCTATATTGTGGCGCGCTGGGGCTACAGCAGGGCTATTTTGTGCTGGGAATTGTTTAATGAAGCCGAATGGACAGATGCCTACGACCTGCACGATGCCGATGTGATGCTCTGGCACGCCGAGATGGCCGCCTACCTCAAGTCCATTGACCCCTACCAACACCTCGTAACGACCAGCTTTGCAGATGAAAAAAACGATCCCCTGGTGTGGGGAAATACCGACATTGACTTTACCCAGACGCATTATTATATCAATTCGCCCAATCTTGAGCGGGTATTGGCGGGAGGTGCCCGGCGCTACCTCAGCGACTACGCCAAACCTACCCTGAATGGCGAGTTTGGCATAGGGGCATCCAGCACCCTGCCCCAGATTGATCCTGATGGCATCCATATCCACAACGGTCTCTGGGCGCCTGTCTTCAGCGGCGGCATGGGCACCGGTATGAGCTGGTGGTGGGATATTTACATCGAAGTGAAAAACCTCTACACGCATTTTGAAGG
>RDXT01000068.1 GCA_004292985.1 Bacteroidota bacterium | reverse complement strand
TCCGGGATATGAAGGATGCACATGACCCCCTCCGGGTGCTGCAACTGTGTGAGTTCTTCAAAGTCTTTCTCCGGCACCACCCATACGTCCGTATCTGCTGCCGGATGTGCCCAGGTATCCGCCAGGTCCTCCCGAAGCAGAATCGCCTCCGCCTTCCAGCCCGCTTTCAGGGCTTCTTCATACATCTTTATCCCTTCGACAACGAACATGCGGTGCCTGCGGCGGTATTTTTTGACCGCAAGGGAGGCAAAAAGTTTTAATTTAGCGCGTGAGA
The DNA here is from genome assembly GCA_004292985.1 of Bacteroidota bacterium. Lineage (GTDB taxonomy): Bacteria > Bacteroidota > Bacteroidia > J057 > J057 > RDXT01. The sequence goes on along the minus strand of RDXT01000068.1, from coordinate 3,908 downwards.
GGGTCTGCATGCGAACAATATTACAAAAATACCCGATACCAGCTCTGCTGGTTATGTTTCTGGCGCTGTTTGGCTGCCGGAGCACCCGCCACCTGGAACCGGGGCAGTTTCTGATCAAGTCACAGCCCAGCGTCCGGAAAAACCAGTCTATCAGCACCACGCAGGTACTGACTGCCATCCAGACAAAGGCCAATACACGGGTACTGTTGCCCAAAGCTGCGCTGTATTACCACAATACGGGCCGCAGCCTGGAAAAAGCATTTTTATCCAAACAGGAACCTATCCTTTCGGGTGAACAGGAGGTAAAGGGAGTCATACCTAAATTTGTGCGCTGGCTCAAGTTCCGGGTGGGCGAGCCGCCACGCCTCGCAGATGCTGAGGTGCTGGAGCAGGATGTGATCAATATCCGCAACCTCTGCTTTGCCAATGGATATTTTTTTCCGGAAATCTCTTACAAAGTAGATACGCTGCGTCATTTGCTCCGGCCTAAGGTATTGAAGAAAAAGGTGAAAATAGCCTTCGAGGTCAAAGAAGGTGCAGCCTACCGGATTAAGGATGTGGCGCTTGTGATTCCCGACAGCAATGAATATACCGCCAGCCTGCGCAGTTCCTATCAGCTCCCGGCCAGTCTGGTCAGGCGCGACGCGAGGTACAGCCACGATCTGTTTTATCAGGAGCGGGTCAGGGCGACCAACAACCTGCGCAACAGCGGATATTTTGGCTTTTCTCAGGAATGGATCCGCTTTTCGGTAGATACCCTCGGTGTCACAGCGCCCGAAGGCAGCAGAACTACGCCCGGCGACAAATGGATGAACGTAGAAATCCGGCTTTCGCATTCGCCCTCCTGGTACCGCATCCGGGAGATACAGGTATTTGTCCGGCCTCCGGGTGCTGAGACTGGCACTGCCAGCCGCGACAACCTCTATGAAATACGCGCCTCCGACCTCAATGACGAAGACCGGAAAGCCCTTGGGTTGCCCGCTTCGCGCCTCGACAGCGCCCACATGACCTTTTTTGTGGATGCAGAATTGCTGAAACAGATCCACTTCAACTTTCTTTCGCGGAGAATCCACCTGGCAGAGGGTGCGCTCTACCGCCAGGAAAAGGCCAACCTCACCTACCAGCGGCTTCAGGAACTGGGCATGTTCAGTGTGCTGCTGATCAACTACCGGCCCATCGAGGGGCGAGAGGAAATGGATGTGCAGATCGAACTGCAACTGGCTCCGCGCTTTCAGGTCAAAGCAGGTGCGGAAACTTTTACCCGCGACATTATCTCGACCAACCTGCCGGGCGTGGGCGCCAACCTGAGCCTCCGCGATAAAAATACCTTTAACCAGTCAGAACTTCTCGACCTCAACCTGACGGGAAGTGTAGGCCTCTACGGAGCCGAAGAAGGGCAGAGCCAGTTTTCAAATCTCTATTATGAAGTAGCGGGCGGAGCCAATCTGCATGTACATAACTTCATGTTTCTCAACCCTTTACTGTTTATTATCCCGGACAAATACAAGCGCGACCTCAGCCGCTACAGCCCCATGACGCAGCTCTCGTCCAATCTGCGGATGGAGCGCCGCGAGGAATACCAGCGCCTGGTCGCGGGCCTCAACCTCAATTACCAGTGGCGCAACATTCCCTTTCAGGACCGCGCCATCAGCCGCCTTACGCCTTTTTCGCTGGAGTTTATTGACGTACCCGAAAGCAAAATCAGCCCCGACTTCAAAAAGCGGCTCAATAGCCTGCCCATCCCCATCCGCCGGGACTTTCAGGAGCGCTTCAGCACACGCCTCCAGTTCAGCTATACCGAGCAAAACTACCGCAGCACCCGCGAGCATCCGACCTTCTGGTACCGGTTCAGTGCGGAGTGGGGCGGCAACCTGCCCTGGCTCATAGACATGATCTCTACGCGCAGGGGCAGCGACAGCAGTTCGAACGACAACCTGCTGTTTAATCGTTTTTACTATGGCCAATACCTGAAAGGCTCTGCCGAAGGTCGCCTGTTTGTGCCGGTGAGCCGCCGCACCGAGGCTGTGTTCCGGGCCAGTGCGGGCATATCCTCTCCCTACAACCAAACCCCGGCGGTGCCACAGGAAAGCCGTTTTTTCAGCGGAGGCACCAATGGTATGCGCGGCTGGCAGTCCAATACGCTGGGGCCGGGGCGGAGCCGCCTGAGCCAGTTTCAGGGCAATACGCCCGACAGCATTGTCAGCAGCCTGATCGCGCCGGGGGGCGAGTATATGCTGGAACTGAATGCCGAATTCCGCTTCGATGTGAGTACCTATGTCGAAATGGCCCTGTTTTCAGACCTGGGCAATGTGTGGTTTTCGCGCAACACCGCCGACAGGCTCACCGTAGCCTCATCGGCCCTCAGCTGGCAAAACCTCCGGCTGGGCTGGGATGTGGGCGCGGGGCTGCGCTTCGATTTTTCCTTTCTGGTGCTTCGCCTGGACCTGGGGCAGCAGATCTATGCGCCTGACCTCGAAACGGGTTGGGTATTTAAGGTCGAAAATGGCGATCTGAGCCGCCTGCAGGGGCGGACGCGGTTTAATCTGGGGATTGGCTATCCCTTCTGAATGAAGGACTTACCAGGACTGGAAGCTGATCCGCTCAGGCGAAAGGGCCAGCAGCATCGGATTGTCGAAGCCTGCGCTTTTTCCGGCCAGGGCCACCACTTTCCATTCGCCGCTGCTGTACAGCTCCTTAATCTCGCTGATGGATTCGGCGGAGACCAGACGGTAGTCCTGGTCCTTGCGGTGCAGGCGCAGGAATTCGCGGATTCCGCTGGGTTCGATGATGTTGGACGTCATTCCCATCGGGTCGAGGGGCAGCGCAATCTCAAAAAAGGAGCCTAAACCTGTGATCTCGATATACTTTTCGCAGATCCAGCCCACCTTGTTCAGGTTAATGTGCAGGCTGCGGAGGTTATTCACCTGAATAAGGCCTCTTTTTACCCTTGACCCCTGCTCCATTGCGGTCAAACAGGAGTACATCATCAGGTTATAGCCCAGATTCCGGCCTTCAAGTGACTCTGATACGGCCATCCGGAGGGTAAAGGAGGTTTTTTCGAGGGTATCGTAGCCTTCTTCGAAGATAGTGCCCTGAATCTCCTTGTTTTTATCGAACAAAACGATGCCGTGGCCATACTTGCGGAAGCGATAGAGGTCGAAAGCGCAGATTTCCTTGGCCAGTTCCGGCGGGTAGCGGCGGTTGAGGAAGTCCAGTACATCGGGGGTGTTCCAGTCTTCGATTTTCGTGAGTTTGAGACCAAAAGACTCCACATTGCGCTCGATGCGGTTTTTCCAGGCCTGGGCAAATTTATTCTTGTCAATCCAGGTACGCGCGAGGGCATCGCCCGTCGGCTCGCAAATGATGGACGGCTTTCGGTAAAGGAAGGGCGTACCATCTTCCCGCTGAACGAAGTCCTTATTACGGATCGTGTTCATAATGGCATTGCGCTGAATATAGAGAAAGGGATAGAGCTGGTTTGGATCTTGGAGGAGAGGAGCGCTCATATAAGTTTTCCCGTGTCTTTTGTACCGCCTGAATATTACAACCGTTGTAAAATTAACACTTTACACAGAAGCAGCAATCTGTAAATCAGCTAAAATCTTTCTTTGGAACTTTTCAGCCCGATAAATGATTCACTACTTCCTGTCACCGGAGGGTTTATCAGCCCAAATGAACTGAAAAACGCCGTTTATGAGCCATACTGCCATAAATTGTGTATGAACAGTTTCGTTTGTCGCCTGATCCGCAGGCTGCTAAGGCAAGTAAAAGGAGGGGAAAAAATTAGTTCATTTCTTAAACAGGTATTGAGTAAAATAACTTTTCCAATATTGGCTTATTGGAACTCAAAAATATTTCTTTTTCAGAGAAATCCTATCAAGTCCGCCGAAACCTTACAGATATGATCC
>RDXT01000816.1 GCA_004292985.1 Bacteroidota bacterium | reverse complement strand
AGGCGCAGTTCCGCACTGCCACGGGTGCCCAGCTCTCCCTGGGTGAGGTCGAGTACGCCCGTTTTTTTCCCTGCCGCTTTCATCTGCAATAAAAGGCCCGCACACCCAAGCTCTGCGTCATCAGGATGTGCTACGATTACTAATAAGTCGAGTTTCATTCCGGATTTTTGTGCGAATATAGGAATCAATTCGTCACCGCAGCACCGAAACCCGTTGCACATAGGTCCGTTCATCTGCCATCAGCTTCAGCAGATATAAGCCATTCGGCAGGCTCTCCGGCACCTTCAGTATGTAGGTTTGCTGCCCTGCCCCGGCAGATTTGTCCACCAGATACTCCTTGCCGCTCATATCAAACAGGCGGAGGCTCCAGTCTCCCTGGCAGGTCTCACAATTTACATACAACTCATTCTCTGTCAATGGATTGGGATACACTTTTACAGAGGAGCGACCCGGATAAAGGTCCTCATTTCCCGCCGTAGCCGGACGATAGGTATAAAACTCCGGGCGGATCATCAGCGCACCGCCCAGTCGGGCATTGGTCATCACGCCCACCGAATCCCAGTAGGTGTAGCTGTCGCGGTTGTAGGTGAGGTCGTAGCCAACGCCCAGCGGCAGGTTATCTGTCTGCTGCACGCCCACCCAAAAGGTGCGGGGCACAGCCAGGGGTTTGCTCAGGGGGTAGCGGACAAAGGTATTCGCCCCTTCGCCATATTTTACCCGCGCCCCGGAGGACTGCTGAAGGATCAGAGAATCAGGGTGTTGCACATTCCACACAGCAATGCGAAAGGGGTGGTCGTCCATGTAGCGCGTAAGGGTGCTCACCGGGTTGTAGATCACATTGGGTGTAAAGCAGATCCACACCGCGCTGATCGTGTCGGGTTCCGGAAGCTCATAGCGCATCCCAAAGCCCAGCGATTGATTCAGTCCAAACCCCGCATCGGCCTCGCCATCATCATAGCCCATCAGGGAATCTATGCGGTAGGTTTCGTCGAAAAAGTCATTTTCAGGATGGTTGTCGTTGTTTCCCGGCAGGCTTACCTGAAGCTGGTACACCCCTGCCTGCGGAAAGGTCTGGTCGGTAAAGGAAGAAAGGCTCACCGCCTCTGTGGCCCTCGGAGCAAAGGATTCGCTTGTCTGGCGGCTGGTATTGCCCGAAAAAGGCGTTTGCCCCACCGGATCGGCGATCACGGCTTTTACGGTGGCGACGGTATTCTGTGTCCAGAGGTTGCTCACCGCCACATCAAAGGGCTGCATATAGCCTTCGCGGTTGATGCGGAAGGGCACAGTGGTAAAAGGCGCCAGCGGCGGGGAGGCAATCTGCACCGGAGAGCGGTCGGAATAAGTAGTATCCGATGCGCTGCGGTTCACCCCCAGCTGCACATAGTCGAGGTGCCAGAGGTCCAGGCGGCCATTTCGCGATCCTTTATTCAGAAAAAGCAATTGAAATCCGGCATGAAAATACTGGGGATCTGTGATGCTGACCACATACTGCCGGAAAGGGCGAAGTGCGCTGCCTCCCACAGCAAGGGCCTTGCGGAACTCGTTGGGGGCAGGTGAGTTGCTTCGCAGATAAACATAAAAGGAGTCTGCGGTCTCCGGCCTGTCTCCCCTACCCTGCGGCTGGAGAAAAAAGGTCAGACGCACCTGGTCTCCCGCGCTGAAGGGAGAGAGATCTATATAGTGCGAATACAGGCGGTCATTGATCCCGGCGCTGACATTGCCCACATCATAGGGACGGCCTGCCCTGTTGAGGCCGTCAAAAGTAGCCACCCCGCGCGTGGGAGGGTTCACCGCCGCATTGCGGGTAAGCACGGGCACATCGGCGTAGGTCGAAGGATAAAACCAGCGCAGGCTGTCGGGCAGCAGGGTTCCGCCGGAGAAATCGTCGAAAAAAGGCTGTCCTGGCCCTATGGCCAGCGTATCAGGGCTGCCGCCACGGGTGAGTGTGTGCGCAAAGGGGCTGTTGTCCGGGCGCAGGCCTTCCGGATCGCTCGTCAGAACAGGCTGGGCAAAGAGGCCGGAGATTCCCATAAGGACCGGCAGGAGCAGAACGATGTGTTTTTGTCGCATAAACCGGATTTGCCGGAATGAGTATGGCGACGAAGATAGGAATTTTGGAGGTGGTGAAAAAGACAGAAATTTTTCCCTATGGCTTCTTCGTTCTGCGATGTGCCGATATCCAGCCTGCGGAGAATATACCGGAAATAAAAAGAGCAATCAGGGTAAGAATCAGTATCTCCGAAACAGCCGTCAGCAGACCTGCCAGCAGGGAGATGCCCGCCACACTGAGCAGGATAAGGCTTACATTCCGCCACGTGCGCAGTTTTTTATCCGTGATCTCCCTCTCTTTTTTCCGGAAACGAATCACCGCATAGCCTATTAACAGGCCTGCCGCCCAGATCGCCCCCGAACCGAGCAACGCGCTAAATGAAGCAAGTACAATCATTTCCTCGCAAATCAGCCCGCAGGTCAGTGCCGCCAGAAAGTAGGATAATACCAAAGAAGCGAGGGCTGCGAGTATCAGCCAGAAACCGGCAGCGCGTCCAGCTTTCACGCCCTCCATCCGATGGCGGATGTGCTGCACAAAACTGCCAGCCCGGTATCCGGGAGCTGCCTGGCTTACCTGATGCAGAGTTGTGGATGAAGTAAGTACCTGCTCCTGAGGTAATTGAGATGCTTTTTTTGCCAGATGATGGCCTGAAACGGCAAATATCGTCAGGCATCCAAGCAAAATCAGGCTATGCCCTACCCTTCCGGTTCGGTATGAGATCCGGGAGGCCGTAAGCACCCAAACTCCGGAGAGCGCCCCTGCACCCGCCAGATACCCGACCCACAAAGGCAGGTCTATCCCCTCGATAAACACCAGAATGCCGAGCCAAAAACCCAGCCAGCCCAGCAGCACCTCTGCGGCGGCAATGAATATCTGTGTTTTCAGGGGGTGCCTCCGTGCCCAGAAGGAAATAGATTTCATAAGATGGAGGAGTTGAAAGTAGTGTGTTGATTGTCAATATAATACAAACGCCCGGACTTCCAAAAGCCCGGGCGCGGAGGTGTCTTGTAACCTGTTTCAATTATACGCGGCCGCGGAGCCTCAGCTCTTCTTTGAGCCGGTCGCGAAGTTCGGTGTATTCGCCTGCACTCAGGTGGCGGCCCTTCCGCTGGTGAATGGCGATGGCATTGTCCAGCACCTGAAGCACCACCTCGTGTACGCGCGCGCGCATGTCGCCCGGAGCGATGCGGTTGCGGCGAAAAGCCTCCTCGATATACAGCACCGAGGCGCGGGCCAGCGGCTTGCCTTTGTTAAAGGCATTGTACATCTGCATATCCTGCTTTTCCAGCGATATGGCCATAAAATTGCCCTGGATGCTGATGCCATGCAGGGTGATGCCTGCCCGCATTCCGGTAAGAATCGCGATGCAGGAAAGTGCCACCTGGCTGCCCTGGCGATGCTCCAGCACGTAGCAGAGGTTGTCGTAGAGGTGGCTCGAAGCGCTGTCGCGGGGTGGACGGAATTGCATGTGGGCAAATAAAAAGTCCATCAGGTGGGCCGGATCGCAGACGGGTGTCCAGGCCAGAAAACGGGCGGCCAGTTCGTCGAGGTGGTCGCTGAGGTTGTAGGCACTGCGGCCATATTCCATCACTGCGATCTGAATCAATGCCTGTTCGAGCGCCTCGTTGCTCTCCTCCATCTCTATCCAGGCCAGCCAGTCGCCGCCATAGCGGTTCTGCCGGAGGTCGCTGCAGAGCAGATCGAGGATGCTGCGGCTTTCGGCGGGCAGTTCGCGGCGGTAAGGCGCAACCACCGAATCCAGCACAGGGCCAAAGCTGCGCAGGGCTTCTACCACAGAGGTACGGACATCGTAGGAATCATCTTCGAGCAAGGTGAGCAGAAAGGGTAAATCTTTGCGATCAGGCATTATGCATTAATCATTTACCTTGCAAAAATAAACATATAAATAATATTACGAATATAAATATATTCTAAACGATAACACATCCCTTGCCGGAAAAGATTGGCGGAATCAGCCGCCTGTGAACCATTTCTTACTTCACAAGTTAGTGTATGACGGAAATCAACTTTCAGTTATCTATTGTTCGTATGAGTGATAAAAGCGTATCTGCGGCCTCCCCGCGCGCATTTGCGGCCCGCATGGGTCTCTGGCTTCTGATCCTGACCATTACGATTTTGTTTCTGGTTATCAGCCTTCTTTTCATGGTAGCGAAACCCGGCGAAACGAAAACGGATGTTCCGGCAGGCTTTTTTCTGACTACCCTGCTGCTGGCGGGTTCCAGTATTTCGCTCCAGATGGCCTGGATCAACCGCAAAAATACGGCTGCCCTGCGCTGGCTGGACCTCAGTATCGGGCTGGCGCTGCTTTTTCTGGCAGGTCAGGGACTTACGTGGTGGAATATGGCTTCGGAAGGAATTTTGTTTGCCGGATCAGGCCCCCGCGTATCGTATCTCTATGTGCTCACAGGGCTTCATGCCGCCCACTTGCTGGGAGGACTGGGCCTGATCGGATATGTGCGGGCTGCGTATCTGCGTGGAGGCATGCAACGCCTGGATATGGCGCTGTACTTCTGGCACTTTCTGGGACTGCTCTGGGTCTATCTGCTGGGGGTAATGGCCGTAAACCTGTGAGGATCAGCGTGCTTTGAAGCTGATTTTCAGGTCGCCGCTTTCATTGCCTTCCATCATATCGAGGAGCTTCATCTCCTGGGTAACGGTGCGCTTATCTCCCGATATCTGGGCGGTTTTGCTGGAGACTTTTTTCGCAGGGCCAGGCAGATGGTAGATGAGGGTAAATTTGGCTTCACCCAGAAACATCTTCATCATATCCATCGCGCTTTTGGTCTCTTCGTCCTGCTCTCCCAGCAGTGCCTGAATATCAGGTGTCACACGCTCGAAGCTTTTGGAGGTCCAGTTGTATTTCACGCCCTGGGTAAATGATTCTGTGCCCATACCGCCGCCTGCATTGTTCAGTTCGGAGGCTTCATTCAGCGCGTCAAAGTTCTCAAAATCGTAGCTATAGGTAATGACATAGCCTTCGCGCTTGTGCGAAACCTTGCTGACACCCTTCAACCCGCGCATAGCCTCAGCCTGCACTTCCATGGTCGAATCCATCGCATGCATCGGATCAGGAACGCCTTCGGTAGCACCGCCTCCCATAGACTCCATCATGCTCATCAGACCCGTCATGTCCACACTCATGACGTAGGTACCGGAGCCGTTTTTCTGAAGGGTGATTTCCTCTTTAATATCAAAACAGCCTGTGCAGACAAGCAAAAGCGCCGCAAAAAGGCCAACCAGCCGGATACGGCCGCTGAAAAAATGTTGGATAGATGTCATGAGTCGTAAATAATTGCTTGAAGGTAATCCCGGCGAGACCACTTTCGCAACCCTTCGTGATAAAAATCATCTGCGCACCTGCTTCATCTCATCATCAAAGGCATACGAATAGTGGAATTTGGCAGACATACATAGATACAAACGTAACATGAAACAAATAGCGTCCTGGATATTGATCGCTCTGCTCATTTTTCTGGTTCTGGTAGTGACTGCCAGCATTAAGCCTGCTGCGCTGCCCAAAGCAGCTCTCTCAGGTGCCGGAGGAGATGAGATTCTGAGATCATACCTGCAAAAGATCGAAGGCAACTGGGTGGACGAAGGCTATGCACAGGGCCTGAGCGAAGGGCAGCTGATGCAGGAGCCCCATCCGGGCCTGATGCTCGACATTCAGGCGAACCGTATCCAGGACCATCAGGCGATGATTGTGGTGTCGGAATATTGCCGGCCCGATCTGGCTGAGTACCTGCGTTTCCGGCTCGAAGACGGACAGCTTGTATATAGCGGCGCTGCACGCGAAGGCTGCTATTTTGATATTCCACAGATTGACTTTATCCGGATCCGAAGGGAAAACGAAACAGAGGCCGCCGCGCTGATCTATGAAGCCAGTGAAACGGAGCATGAAAACTACCAGCAAGAGCGTATGCTCCGCAACCCGGCACCTGAGGTGACAGCCTGGCATTGCGGGCTCCAGACCTTTCTCACCCGCCTGCTCCGGTCGGGCAACAGCACCATCTACGATGCTGCAGGCCGTGAACTCAGCCTCGCCGAAGCGATGGGTAGCGAAGCCGCCGCCGAAGAACTCTCTTATGTAGAGCGATATACCCTCTACTGGCCGATGTATGAAGAGGTCTGCGTAAGGGCTGATTTTGAAATCGTTGTATTCGGTTCACTTCAGCCCGGAGGCTCTGCGGCGATCTATGCCATCGAATGGGGCAGCGAAGACATCCGCCTGTATGAAACACAGACTGCCACCAGTTCCCGCGATGGTTTTTTCCCCCTGCAAAAAGGGAAACTCAGATTCCGCATCGTCGAAAACGCCCCTGCCCTTTCACCTTCCTTATAATTTTCTTTTCACCCGATAACTCATAGGATACTACAATGAAATCTCATCCGGTTTACCTCAGCGACCTCCATACAGAGCACCAGGCATGGTTAAGCGCCCTCAGTTTTTATACCGAAGACCTCGATGTGCTGGAAGAGCAGCTCTCCGAAGCTGGTATCAAAAACAACAGCCCGGAGGCGCGTAGTGCTGTCGAAAAATTTCAGGGCCAGTTTGCTGACATCCGCAAGGAGCTTTCCGGCCTGCAGGAGCAAGTGACCAAACATGAAGACTCGATGGTGCAGTTTGCCCAGGAACACCCCGTAGCGATCGAGCACGTGCATTTTGCCGACCACGACGATCTGCGGGGACAGGTGGCGGCCTTTGAAAGCGAAATAAAGGCCTTCCGCCACGAGTTTCAGCTTTTTATCGCGCAGTACCTTTAAGTTCAGGCACTCCTTCTTTTTTTATATGCCCGGCCCTGACAGAGCCGGGCTTTTTTTGAGGCATACCCTTACTGCACCTTTTTTCCGGGCATCTCCTGACCGTTCTGATACAAAATCATCCGGTCCACCTGTCCGGCAGCGTTTTTGAAAAAGCCGATCTGCGCATCCACAACCTTAAAGAAAAAGCGATCGGGCTTTTCGGCGAAAACTTCATTTTTCCCCTGTCCGGTGGCCTGCGCAAACAGGCGTCCGCCCTCCTGGGTGATCGTGATGCTGAAGGTCGGCGCAAGTTCATAGCGACCCACATAAGCAGCCAGTTCTTTCTCGCCTATGCTTACTTCTTTTTGTACCGGAATAGGCTTATCGGTCTTTTTCCACACAAGGGTCGGCGAATTGCGCTGCGAAGAGATCACCTGTACAATCTGTTTGCCTTCGCGCTTAAACTCCAGGGTCGCGAGCGATTCGTCGAAGAAAAATTTATCTTTTTCATAGGCCCTGATCACAAAGGGGCTGCCGCCTGTCCGCCGGGAGTAGAGCACGCCTTTTTCTATGCTGATGATCCGCTGTTCGCCGCTTTCGGTTTCATAAACGCCTGTATATTCCTGCTGCTGTTGCTCGCTGAGGCTCATTTCTTTGTAAGAATAAGGCTTTCCGATGGCCCATGCGGCAATTTTGGTAGCGGGTGTTCCGGGGTCTTTGGCTTCGGAATTAGAAAAAACGGCCACAAATACATCCTGCGCAGGCAGGTAAACGGCATCGGTCAGAAAACCATTGATCCCGCCGCTGTGCTCGATGGTAGCGCTGCCCTGAAGATCACCCAGAAACCAGCCGTAGCCATAGTGTGCCCCTTCTCCATTGCTGAGTTTGTATTCGGTAAAGGCTTTTTGCAGGGTTTCTTTTTTCACCAGCTTACCCGCATGCAGGGCCTGGTGCCAGATAAAGAGGTCGCCTACGGTGGATTGCAGTGAACCCGCCGCGTAAGGAAGTGTCATGCTCAGTACAAGGGCATTCTGAGGGCCGTTTTCTCCGCCCTGGTACCCGGCAGCCCGGTTTTTGATCAGTTTGGCATCATCTCCGTATAAAGAGTTTTTCATTCCCAAAGGCTTGAATATCAACTCCTCCACGTATTCGGGATATGTTTTTCCGGATACTTTTTCGATCACATAGCCCAGCAAAAAATAGCCGGAGTTGCTGTAATTCCAGGCGCTGCCCGGTGCAAAATCCATCGGCTGGTTTTTGAAAAAAGCGATCATTTCTTCGGGGGTCATGTCATTGCGCATGATCTTCCCGAACTCCTCCATATCTGTATAATTTTTGATACCGGAGGTATGGGTCAGCAGATGTTCGAGGGTAATGGTGTACCCATGCATGGGATAGTCAGGCACATATTTGGTAATCGGGTCCTGAAGGCTGAGTTTTCCCTGCTCCAGGAGCTGCAAAATGGCAATGGCGGTAAATTGTTTGGAGATCGAGCCAATCCGGAAGACCATTTCGGGACGCATCGGCACATCCAGCTCGATATTGGCCATCCCAAAGGCTTTCTGATAGATGATTTTTCCGTTTTGGGCGACCAAAGCGGTGCAACCGGGGCCGTCTGCCTTGTATTCTGCCGATAAAATCCGGTCAAACTCAGCCGAAAGTTTCTCCGCAGAAAGGTTTTGTGCCGCAAGTGGCTGCATCCACAGTGCAAAAGCGATAAGTAGCAGTGAGAAAATAGATTTCATAGGTAATGGGGTCAAAAGGAGGAAGTAAATACATGTTGGTACGGCTAACATGAAGCCTCTGTTGCGGCCTGTAAATGAAAAGGCCTGCCCTTGCGGACAGACCTTCTTACATATACAGGTGCCAAACTTATCTCAGCAGGGAAACGCTGCCTTTCTTCAGGAAGGGCTGGCCATTGTAGCCAATTCCTTTCGCGATATAGACATACACGCCCTCATTCACCTGACCACCCCGGAAGGTGCCGTCCCATCCCTGGTTGATGTCGTTGGTTTCGAAGAGCAGCATACCCCAGCGGCTGTAAATCTTGAGGTTATAGTTCTGCACATGGAAACCGCTGAGCAGGAACACCTCGTTTACACCGTCCTGGTTGGGGGTAAATGCGGTCGGCGCGTGAATGCTGGTCTCGACCTCCAGACACACCTCGTTGGAAAGGCTGACGGTCTCATTTCCGCCCAGTTCCACAGCCCATATGCGGTAGCAATACTCAGGCTGGTCGAGGGTGGTTTTGGTGTCGCGGTATTCATCCACATTGCCCTGGACGATATCCACCAGTTCCCAGCGTCCGGTGGTGTCGTTCATAATCTCAATCCGGTACTCGTCCACTCCAAAGCGCCAGTCTTCATACGGTGTCCAGGAGAGCAGGGTCGTGTTCACGTCCTTATCTGCATTGAGGAGCACCGACTTGCCGACATTGCTCATAGGTGAATAGTTGCCGCAGCTATCCTGCGCATAGACACGGTAGGCATAGCTCGAAAGCCCCACCTCCACATCGCGGTCCCGGAATTTCTCCTCTCCTACAGGCATGGTAGCCAGCGTGTTGAAAGGCCCTCCGTCTATGGCGCGGTCCAGGTAAATCACCGACACGCCCGGCAGCTCGAAGTTTTTCCATTCGACCAGCACATCTTCGTTGTTCTCGACCGTTGCCCGCACCACATCGGTGGCATTGCCCCGGATACCTGCAGTATTTACGGCCTGGGTTGTGTCGCTCCAGGATACCTGAAGCGGTGTCAGTCCGGTCGCCTTTATCCGGTATCCGCGGTCGTTGAAGCAGTCGTCAAATGGCTCCACGTAGCGGGTTACATTGCCCGGAACCACCGCCAGGAAGGTCACTGTCAGCGGGTTATACGAAGTAACTTCATATATCTCATACTGCGCAACCTCATTCCAGCCCCGGTACGGATTCCAGCTTACCACGATCTGGCCCGGCACCGGCATCGCTGTCGCGTTGATGCTGCAATGCGGATCGGTCAGACCAAGGCTCGACTCGGAGCCGCAGTGGTTGGTGGTGGTTACCTTGTAGCAGTAACTCCGCACATTGGCCTGAGGCGTGTTGTCAATCAGGAGCGTATCATTGATATAATACAAGGTATCGATCGCCACATAGCCCTGGCCTGGTGTTTCACGATACACGGTGTAGAAGTCAAAATCTGTACCTCTGTGCGGGGCAAATTTTACCTCTATCTGATTGTTACTCAGCACACTCACCGAATGAATCTGCACAGCAGCGGGAACGATATCTCCCAGCACATTGATCTGCTCATCGAGTGTATCCGTTACGGTACAGCCCAGAGAATCAATGCCGGTCAGGGTCACGGTATAGTCGCCGGAGCGGTCATAGGCGTACACGAGGGTATCTACCAGTGTCGTAATGATGGTGCCATTGCCCATGTTCCACTGCCAGCGGGCAATGCCTGTGAGACCTGCCCCCGTTGCCCGGAACACAGCCCTGACCGGAGGACAACTGGCCACATACTCCACATTAAAGTCAACTTCCGGATGATCCAGGCGGATATAATTGATCTTCTCAATCTCATCCGAACATCCGTAACGGTCTGTTACTGTGAGTTTTACATTGTAAATGCCATCCTCCTGATAGGTATGCACCGGATTCTGGAGCACGGAGGTATTGCCGTCGCCAAACTCCCACAGCCACTGGTTCGGAATGTGCATGGTGCGGTCGCTGAAGCTGATCACTGCGGGCGCGCATCCCAGCGTATCGGAGGCTACAAAATCGGCCTCGGGTACCGGATGCACATGCACCATCTGGCTCAGGGTATCCTTACAGCCGTTGGCATCGGTTATGACCAGGACTACTTCATAGTCGCCTACGGCTACAAAATAGTGCGAAATGTTCTGCGAATTGCCTTTCGGCGCTCCGTTGAGGAACCATTCCCATCCGGCAAGACCATACGGGCTGCTGCTGAAGTCGGTGAAATCTACGAGGAAAGGCACACAGCCACTGGTGTCAGTCGCAACGAAGGAGGCAGTCGGCGGCGTGAAAATGTCCACGTAGTTTGTCTGCAAGAGGGTATCGCTGCAACCGTTGATGTTGGTTACCACGAGTCGCACATCGTACTCACCGGGCTGGTCATACACATGCACAGGGTTTTGCTGCACAGAGAAGGTACCGTCGCCAAAATCCCAGCGCCATGCCACAATCGTCGTATCCTGGATGCTGCGATCCTGGAAGGATACCGCCGTGCCCACGCAACCATTGCGATCTGCGGCAGTAAAGTCCGCATCCGGATGCGACAGGCGGATGTAACGGCGGCGGATCAGGGTATCAAGGCAGCCATTGTCATCTCCCACAATCAGACGCACCGTGTAAACCCCGTCGTTGAGGTAGGTATGGGAGGCGTTCTGCTGCGGAGAGGTAAATCCGTTGCCAAAGCTCCAGTTCCAGTACGTGATCGGGTAGTCCCCGCTCGAAAGGTCACGGAAACGCACCAGCTTCGGCGCACAACCCACTGTATCGCGCGACATAAAGTTAGCCACAGGCGATCTGGTAGAGGCTACAACTTGACTTGCGGTGTCTTTACAGCCGTTGTTGTCGGTAATGACCAGCGTCATGGTAAAGGTACCCGGTGTCGGATAGGTGTAAACCGGCTCCTGGAGGGCAGAACTGTCGCCGTTGCCAAAACTCCATTGCCACTGGGTCACAGGTGCGCCGATCCCCTGAGAGTTGTCGGTCAGGCCGGGGGTAAATGGCGTACATCCCAGGGTGTCATTGACCAGGAATCCTGCTACAGGCGGTGTTGCCACGGTGATAATCTGCGCATAGGTCTGTGTCTCGGAGCAACCAAGGACGTTGGTTACGGTCAGGCTTACGGTATAGGTGCCGGGCAGTTCATAGACATGTCGCGGATTCACTACAACTGAGCCTGTGCCGTCGCCAAAGTTCCATTGCCAGTTGACTATGGTCGTATCCGGAATGGAAAGGTCTGTAAACTGCACCTCCATGCCCGGACAGCCCAGCGAAGGCGACCAACTGAAGTTGGCATCCGGATTCCGCAGGCGGATGTACTGGCGGCGGATCAGGGTGTCGCGGCAGCCATTGGCATCGGTAGCGATCAGGCGGATGTCATACAGGCCCTGCTGCGCATAGGTGTGGGTCGGGAACTGGGCATTGGAGCTGTTTCCGTCGCCAAAGTCCCATGACCAGGCCACAATCGGATAGTCTCCCTGGGTCAGGTCGGTAAAATGTACGGTCTCGGGCGCACAACCCAGCGTATCGAGCGACATAAAGTTCGCTACTGGCAGGGTCAGACCCCGTACCTGGCGGCTATGGCTCGAAGTACAACCATTATTGTCTGTTGTGGTCAGGGTAATGGTATAAAGTCCGGGCGCCATGTAGGTATGGGTCGGATTTTGCGCCGTCGAGGTGCTTCCATCGCCAAAGTCCCAGAGCCAGCCCACGATCGGTGCAGATACGCCCGAAGAGTTGTCGGTAAAGTCCACTTCAAAAGGCGTACATCCTTCGAGCGATGACGGCGTGAACAGAGTCACCGGCTGGGTATATACCTGGATCACATTCGGCCTGCTGATGGTGTGGCTGCATCCCAGCAGGTTGGTTACCGTCAGGGTAATGGTATAGGTGCCTCCGTTGGCGTAGGTGTGGGTTGGATTCTGGAGCGTGGAAGTGCTGCCGTCTCCAAAATTCCACAGCCAGCTTACGAGGGTCGTATCCGGGATCGAGGCATCTGCAAAGGTTACAATCGCCTCAGGGCAGGTCCGGGTTACGCTCGTCACAAAATCGGCTACCGGATGGCTCAGACGGATATACTCAGGACGCAGCAGAGTATCGCGGCAGCCGTTGAGGTCGGCCACAATCAGGCGCACATCATATTCGCCATCCGCATTATACGTGTGCGAAGGGAACTGCTGACCCGCCGCGCCGCCGTCACCGAAGCTCCAGAACCAGGAACTGATCGGCGCATTGCCCTGCACAGACTGATCCAGGAAGTTGATCGTTTCAGGCGCACAACCTACGGAGTCGCTGGCGATGAAGGTTGCCGTCGGCGGACGATACACCACAATGTTTTTCCGCACGGTATCGCGGCAGCCAAATCCGTCGGTAGCGACCAGACGCACCGGATAGGTGCCCGGCTGCACAAAGGTCTGCGAAGGATTGGTAAAGATAGAGGTGCTGCCGTTGGCAAAGTCCCAGAACCAACTGGCTACGGGGGCCGAGGTGGAATTGGTCGTATTGGTAAACTGCACAGCCAGCGGCGCACAGCCATTGCTCACGCTCGGTACAAAATCTGCATCCGGACGCTGGCGCACTTCGATGTAGCTGGTTTTGGTTATCGCCGCACCACAATCGAGCAGGTTGTGCACCGTCAATGTTACCGAATAGAAACCAGGCACACTGAACACTTTCACCGGATTCTGCTGGGTGGCCAGGCTTCCGTCGCTGAACTGCCAGAGCCAGTCGGTCAGGGTCGTATCGGCGAGGGTCAGATCGGTAAACTGTACGGCGGTGCCGGGACAAACCACGGTCTGGCTGGCGCTGAAATCGGGCTGCGGACGGCGCAGACGGATGTACTGCGGACGGGTTACGGTGCCTTCGCATCCATAAATGTCTGTCAGCGTGAGGCTTACCGTGTACACGCCGTCGTTCTGGTACATGTGGGTCGGGAACTGTTGCGTGGAAGTGTTTCCATCGCCAAAGTTCCACAGCCAGGCCGCTACCGGAGAAGCATTGACCGACTGATCGCTGAAAAACACCTGCTGTGGCGCACATCCTACCCGGTCGCTGGCATTAAAGTCAGGGGTCGGAAGCGGACGCGAGAAAATGGTGTGAATGGCGGTATCGCGGCAGCCATTGGCATCGGTTACAATCAGGCGCACAGGATAGTTGCCCGGTGTAACGAAGGTCTGCGTCGGGTTGGGCAGGGCAGAGTTGTTGCCGTTGCCAAAGTTCCAGGCATAGGCGGTGATCGGCGCACTTCCTGCTACAGAATTATTATAGAAATTCATGGCGAAAGGCGTACAACCCGAGGTGTCTCCCGGCTGCCACACAGCCACGGGTGGCGTATAGGCGCGGATGATGTTGGTTTTCACCTCTGTATTTGTACATCCGTTGATGTCCGTAACGGTAAGTGTCACCGTATAAACGCCCGGCGAAGCGTAGAGATGCGACACGTTTTGCTGGGTCGAGGTGCCGCCATCGCCAAAGTTCCAGGCCCAGGCCACGATGCTGGTATCGGAAAGCGTCGCATCACGGAAGTTCACATTCAGCGGAGGGCATCCGTCCGAAGGTGTCCAGGTGAAATTGGCATCAGGGTGCCGCAGGCGCACATATTGCGGGCGCACCAGGCTGTCTGTACAACCGTTGATGTCGGTTACGATCAGCGTAATGGTATAAAGGCCGTCGGCAGCGTAGGTATGCGCCGGGTTTTGCAGGGCAGAGGTGTTGCCGTCGCCAAACTTCCAGAGCCAGCCCGCGATCGGGTAGGCACCGCCTGCCAGGCTCGTGAACTGCACCTGCTGCGGAGCGCAGCCGATGTTGTTGACCGCGCTGAAATTGGCCAGCGGCAGCGGCAGCACCTGGATCGTCATGCTCGTGTCTTTTCCGCAGCCATTGCCGTCGAGTACGGTCAGCGTAACGGTGTAAGTACCCGGCTCTTCGTAGGTATAGACCGGATTGGGCACGTTTGAACCGTTTCCATCTCCAAAATCCCATTGCCAGAAAATCACAGCAGAGGAAATCCCCACGGCATTTTCATCAAAGGCAACGGTCAGCGGCATACATCCTTCATTCGGAGTAGCGGTAAAGGCTGCCACAGGAGGAGGCAATACTTCCACGCTGCCTGTTTCGGAGTCTGTACATCCCAGAATGTTGGTTACGGTCAGCGTTACGGTATAAGTACCTGGCTGGGCATAGGTATGAACCGGATTTTGCTGGTTAGAGGTAGTACCGTCGCCAAAACTCCACAGCCAGGCGCTGATGGGGTAATCTGCTACGGTCAGATCCACAAACTGAAGCGGGCTTCCGGGACAAATGACATCGAGATCCTGCGCAAAAGCAGCCTGCGGACGTGTCAGGTCAATGAAATCGGTCTTCGTGAGGGTGTCGGAGCATCCAAATGCGTCAAATACGATCAGCGTCACGGTGTAAGTACCTGTATTCAGGTAGGTATGTACCGGATTGCGAAGCGTGGAGCTGCCACCGTCTCCAAAGAACCACTGCCATGCGACAAGGTTGTT
>RDXT01000067.1 GCA_004292985.1 Bacteroidota bacterium | reverse complement strand
GTACGCAACCACCTGCGCGTGGGCCTGATGTCGGACCTCTACGACCTTAACCTGAAAGACAGTGTGCGGATCGGCGACGGCAGTTTCCGTACCCTGCGGGATTACCAGGGGCGCAGCGGGCTGATCCAGGCTTATACCCAGTGGATGCACCGTTTTTCGGACGATCTGAGCCTTAATCTTGGTCTGCACTACCAGGTATTTGCCCTGAACCAGCGCCAAAGCCTCGAACCCCGCGCCGGGCTGAAATACAAGCTCAGCGAGCGCCAAAGCCTGAGTGCCGGAGCAGGTCTGCACAACCAGTTGCAACCCCTGGCCATTTATTTCCTTGAAAATGACGGTGTTCGCAGCAATGAAGACCTCAATTTTACCCGCAGCCTGCACACCGTATTAGGCTATGACTTTCAGGCAGGCGACAACCTCCGTCTGAAAGCGGAAATCTATCACCAGTGGATCAGCCAGGCTCCGGTCGAGCAGCAGGCTTCCGCCTTCTCTTTGCTCAATTTCGGTGCGGATTTTGGCTTCCCTTCGGTGGACAACCTCGAAAATACAGGCACAGGCCGCAACTACGGCGTAGAGCTGACGGTCGAGAAGTTTTTCAGCAAAGGCTATTATTACCTGCTGACTGCCTCCTTTTTCGACTCCCGCTATACCGGCAGCGACGGGGTGGAGCGCAATTCTGCCTTTAACAGCAAGCGCATCCTGAATGTACTGGGAGGCAAAGAGTTTAAGCTGGGCCGCAACTCTTTGTCCATTGATGCCAAAATGACCTGGGCTGGTAACCGCCGCTATACACCGATTGACCTCGCGGCCTCCCGGCTGGCCGGAACGACCGTGAGAATCGAAAGCCAGGCCTACTCGGAGCAGTTTCCGGACTATTTCCGGGCCGACATCAAGACGACCTTCCGCATGAACGGCAAGCGCATTACCCAGGAGTGGTCTCTCGACCTCCAGAATGTGACGAATCACAAAAACATCTTCGACCAGACTTTCAGCCGGGCCAGTGGCAAGATTGAAACTACCTATCAGATCGGGCTTTTCCCGGTGATTCAGTACCGTATTCTGCTGTAAATACACATGTCATTTTTACACGGAGGCACAAAAACACAGAGCTACACAGAGGTTTTTCTCCGTGAAACTTAGTGCCTCCGTTTCTCTATGTTCATACAAAATTCTCTAATCGCCTCTCTATCAATGGAATACTCCCAAAACCTCCGCGTATCAGCCAGCGCAGTCTGTGCCGAAATCGAACAGCTCCCCACAGACCCCGCAGCCCGGCAGCGACTGAACAAGCTGCTCTGGCAGATGATGAACCACGGCCTCGACTATAGCGAAGCCCAGCCCCTTCGCCGCATTTTTTTGGCCTGGCTGAAAAATTGGGGGCGGTATTCTTGCAGCAAATCTGCATATTCGTGCAGGAACACGTGTAGCCGCCACTCAAAATGATCCCAGAAAAGGACCATATCCGAAAAGTACTACAGATAGCCCGGAGCTACAACGACCGCAAGGCGCGGCTGATCGGCATACCCCTGGTGACGCTGCTCATTACCGCCATCTGCATGTCGCTGGTCAAAGAGAAACACCTGCTGTATTTTCTCTATTTTCTGGTAGCCAACTTTTTCTCCACCCTGGTTTACTGGCAAGGCTGCCGCCTGATTTCCATCTACCTGCGGGTGCGCTATCCCCGCCTGCAGGAGGTGCAGCAGCGGGTTGTCTGGGGTGTGATCGCTACGCTGGTCTATTGCATCCTGATCCCGCTGGCCGAGCAACCCCTGTCCATGCTGGCAACGCAGATGCTGGATCTGCCGCCGATGATCGTCTCTTTCTGGAAGTATCTGGTGGTGGGGATATCGGTTACGATGGTGATTACGGCCATTTACGAAAGCGTCTATTTTTTCGAGCTGTGGAAGGCCTCGACCCTCGAAGCGGAGCGGCTGAAACTCACACAGTTACAAACAGAACTTGACAGCCTGAAAAACCAGGTGAATCCCCATTTTCTGTTTAACAACCTCAACACGCTTTCCTCGCTGATCCCCCGCGACCCGGCGCTGGCGGTGCAGTTTGTCTCGCAATTTTCGCGCGTGTACCGCTATGTGCTGGAAATCAGCGCCCATACCCTGATTGCCCTCGAAGACGAACTCGCTTTTCTGGAGTCTTACACGTTTTTGCTGCAAACCCGCCACGGCGAGCGCCTGCACATGGAGGTAGAGATTGACCCGGCCCGCCTCAGAGATATGGTTTTGCCCCTTTCGCTGCAACTGCTGGTCGAAAATGCCGTCAAACACAATATCATTTCGACCCGAAAGCCGCTGCATATCCGGGTGTTTACCAGCGGACAGGAGCTGGTCGTAGAGAACATTCTCCAGCCCAAACTACATACCACACCCGGTACGGGCCTGGGTATCAACAATATACGCAGCCGCTACCAACTGATTGCGGGTAAAGAAATCCAGGTATTTTCAGATGAAAACATCTTCCGGGTTACCTTACCGCTCCTGCCTTCGCAGCCTGAATTTTCTCTGCCCCTGAGCCTCCACACCAGCCCCTGAATCTTATGCGCGTAGTGCTGATTGAAGACGAAAATCCGGCGGCAGAGCGGCTCAGGAGCCTGCTCAGAGAGGCCGACCCCTCGATAGAGGTGCTGGAGGTGCTCGACAGTGTCGAAGAATCTGTTGCGTGGTTTTTGTCTCACCCGCAG
Source organism: Bacteroidota bacterium (assembly GCA_004292985.1). GTDB lineage: Bacteria > Bacteroidota > Bacteroidia > J057 > J057 > RDXT01. The sequence continues at coordinate 1,497 of RDXT01000067.1, read as the reverse complement.
CCCGATCTGGTGTTTATGGACATCCACCTGGCCGATGGGATCAGCTTTGCCATTTTTGATGCTGTGCAGGTGCAGGCCCCGGTGATATTTACAACTGCCTACGATCAATATGCCCTGAAAGCCTTCACTGTCAATAGCTTAGACTATCTGCTCAAGCCTGTAGAGCCCTCCGAACTTGCGCGGGCCCTGGCCAAATACCGCAACATGAGCCGCCAGTTTCCGCCCGTAAATGTGCAGGCATTGTTACAGGCGCTGCAGCCGCCCCGGAACTACCAGGAGCGTTTTCTGGTGAAAATCGGAGACCAGTACAAGTACATCCCTGCCGCCGAAATCGCCTATTGCCTGGCCGCCGAAGGAGGTGTATGGCTCGTCGCGCAGGACGGCAAAAAGCTCCCCGCCGATATGACGATGGAAGTGCTGGAGCAGCAGCTCGATCCCCGCCTTTTTTTCCGGGTAAACCGGAAGTGTATGGTGCGCCACACGGCCATTCACCGCATCCACACCTGGTTTAACAGCCGCCTCAAGCTGGAACTGCAACCCGAAAGCCCTGAAGAAATTCTGGTGAGCCGCGACCGGGTGGGGGAGTTTAAGGGGTGGCTGAATAGTTGAGGGTTGGTGCCTCTACCCCTGCCGCATCACCTCCACCTCAGCCACGGTTTTCGGAATGGCCTCGCCCAGCAAACGGGCGCCGGTATCAGTGATCAGGTAATTGTCCTCGATGCGTACGCCGCCAAAATCGCGGTAGCTGCTGAGGCGGTCATAGTTGATAAAGGACTCGTATTTGCCTTCTGCCTGCCACTGGTCTATCAGCGCGGGGATAAAATAGCAGCCCGGCTCGACGGTCAGCACAAAGCCGCTTTCGAGCTTGCGGGCCAGGCGCAGGTATTGGGTACCAAACTGCGTACTCCGCTCTAAATCAGGGCCATAACCTACATGCTTTTCGCCCAGGTCTTCCATGTCATGCACATCGAGGCCGAGCATGTGGCCCAGGCCATGCGGGAAAAACAGCGCATGCGCGCCTTGTTGTACGGCTTCTTCAGGGTCGCCTTTCATCAGACCGAGCTGGCGGAGACCTTCGGTCATTTTCAGCGCCGCCAGGTGGTGGATGTCGCGGTAGCTCACGCCGGGTTTCAGCGCGTGGATGGCCTCCAGCTGCGTGTCGAGTACCACCTGATAGATTTCTTTCTGGCGCGTGCCGAAGGTCGCATCTATCGGGAAAGCCCGCGTGATGTCGCCGGCATAGTGCATCGGCGACTCGCTGCCCGCATCGCAGAGCAACATCTGGCCGGGTTGAAGCACATTGTGATACGATACATTGTGCAGTACCTCGCCCCGCACCGACAGAATGATCCCATAGGCGGGCACACATCCGGCGGCAAAGGATTCGCGGGCTACCAGGGCCATCAGTTCCGCTTCGGTCATGCCTGCCCGTGCGTGGGTCATCGCAGCCAGGTGCATACGCCGGGAGATGTTCACCGCCGTTTCGATCTGGGCGAT
>RDXT01001050.1 GCA_004292985.1 Bacteroidota bacterium | reverse complement strand
AATGAAAAATGAATTTGAAGTCCTCATCATTGGGGGCAGTTACGCCGGATTGTCGGCGGCAATGGCGCTGGGTCGCTCGATGCGGCAGGTGTTGGTGATGGACAGCGGAAAGCCCTGTAACCGCTTCACGCCGCATTCGCACAATTTCATCACCCACGATGGCGAGGCTCCTGCGAAAATCGTCCGCAAGGCAAGGCGGCAAGTTGAGCGGTACGACACGGTGCATTTTTACGAAGGACTGGCGGTGGAAGGCATGAAAAACGAGACGGGTTTTGAGGTGAAAACGCAGTCGGGTGAAGTGTTTTTTGGCAAAAAAATCATCTTTGCAACGGGTATCCGGGACTTGCTGCCTGACATCCCGGGACTCGCGGAATGTTGGGGAAAAACCATCATCCATTGCCCGTATTGCCATGGCTACGAGTTCAGAGGGCAAAAAACAGGCATTTGGGCAAACGGGCAGCGGGCATTTCACCTTGCTACTTTGGTAAAGAATCTGACAGACGACCTGACCTTGCTGACTTCAGGAAAAGCGGATTTTGACGAAACCCAATTAGCGAAATTGAACAAACACGGCATTGAAATTATCGAAACGGAGATTGCCAAAATCGAACTCGATGGCGGAAAAATCGAAAGTGTTATTTTCAAACACGGCGGCAAATCAGCGTTCCAGGCTCTGTATGCAGCCGTGCCTTTTGCACAACATTCCGACATCCCTGCCTCGCTCGGCTGCGAACTGACGGAGCACGGCTACCTCAGAGTGGACCCATTTCAGCAAACGACTGTCGAGGGCGTTTTTGCCTGCGGCGACAATTCCAGTATGATGCGCTCACTCGCTAATGCTGTGGCTACGGGCAATTTGGTGGGGGCGGTGGTGAACGGGAAACTGTCGGAGGAGTTTTTTACAAAATAAAAAAGCATCAATTACGGTAGAAGGTTTTATACACGAAATACATAAAAGCCGGCTCACACACAACCTGGCCTCAAACCGCACCTGCAAGGTACGGT
>RDXT01000066.1 GCA_004292985.1 Bacteroidota bacterium | reverse complement strand
CGCGCCGGGCTATTTTGCAGCAGGCAGTTCGGTGCAGCTCAATGTCAATGGCTATACCTTAGTCAATGAAAATCTGAAAAAAGCCTATCAGGGTAAATCTAAATATGGCGAACAGTATTGCCCGCAGCCGAAGGTCAAGCATGTGCAGCCGGGTATGATCGAGTTGTATAACAAGGCGCAGAAGCGGCATACCCGCATCGCGATCGGTCTTTTTGGCGGGCGCTATGAGCGGGGGGTAAAGGTGGGTCAGGAGTGGAAGATTACGGCTCTTGAAGTGTGGCTCGCTACGACCCAGGACGAGATTGACTATATGAATTCCTTTCCTGAAAATGAACTCTGTGGCGCTGCGCCTGCCGTTTCTGTTCCCGGCACAGGTGCCTCTTCATCCCTGCCGCCAGCTGCCTCGTCTTCGGTCGCAGCGCCGCTGGACTGGCAGCCGCATACCTTCTCCAATGCCCGGCTTCAGGTGTCCTTTCCGGTGCAGACACGCGAAGAGGCTGCCCGCATGAGCGATGGCAATATGCGCTATGTCTATACCGCTGAACATAGCAGCGGCAACTATCAGGTGATTGCCTATGCGCTGCCCCGCCGTTACACCGCCGACCAGAAACAACAGGTGATCGAGAGCATGGCCAAAGGGTTTCTGGGGCGCAATGCGGCTTCGGTCATTTCGCAGAGCGAGCAGGCGTTCGGGGCGCATCCGGGCCGGAAGTATGATCTGCGCAGGGGCAGCGACAACCTGATAAAATACCAGATTTTCTGCACGGATCAGATGCTGTATGAGGTCGTGTTTAATACAACCCGTTCGCTGTATTCGGCGGAGTATGAGGCTGCGTTTTTTGCTTCTGTCAAACTTTTACCTTAATCTGTTATGATCCGTTATACCTTCTTTTTGCTTTTTTTCTGCTCCCTGACGCTCAGCACATGGGCCCAGAAGGGCTGTATGCGCCAGATGTTTACGGAGCTGAAACCGCTGCGGGCCTTCGTGTTTATGCCTGCGGATAAAAAGGCCCAGATGCTGGCCGATACCAGCGACCGTGTGCAGCTACAGTTTTATGAAGGAGCCGAGGCTGCCTGGGGCAGTTATCTGCTAAGCCAGCACGTGGCCGATGTCGTGGCCATCCGGCCCAAGGCCATCCCGGAAGATGCCTGCGCCATGCGTCAGTCGCGGGGGGTAGCGCGTCTGGGGCTGCTGATCCTGATTCCGCGCACGCTGCTGAGCCAGGCGCAGGCGCTGGGCTACGAACTGCTGCCCGAAAGCGGCGCTTCTGCAGGGGTGCTCAACTGGAAGGGTCTGGTCAGTGACCTGGCTTCGACGCTGGGAAACTCCCTGAATGTAAAGGTGGATCTTGCAGCCATCCGGGGGGCAGCCTGGTATGACACGCCCATGCCTTCCGATTTTCAGCCCGGTGAGCAAAACAGTGAGTCTTTTCTGCACAAAGGGGTCGAGTACAGCCGGATTAAGTTGTAGGTAGCTACAGGATGTAACATTTGTCACGGAAGCATTGCGTCTGACAGTGTATCTTTACCTTGCTATTCATGTCCCAAGTCTGAATGTAGCAAATGACTACGCCTGCCCATACCCCTCCGCCTGCTCCCCCTACCAACCGCCTGCTGCTGTTGCTGGGGGGTGTTCTGTTTGTGTGTGTGGCGGGTTTATTTCTGATACTGAATGTAATTCTGCGCCTTTCGGCGGGGCCCTCTGACCCGGCTACCCAGCCAGTTGTGGCTGCTCAGGCAGTGGCTGCTCCCGCACAGGCTGTCCCGACTTTCTGGCAAGCACCTGATATTGAGCTGGTTGCAGATGCTTCGCAGAAAAAACAGATTGAATATGGACGTGACCTCATCGCCCGTACGGCTGCCTATCTGGGGCCTAAAGGCTCGGTGCGGCACATAACCAACGGCATGAACTGCCAGAACTGCCACCTCGATGCAGGTACGCGGGTATTTGGCAACAATTATGGCGCGGTAGCCTCGACCTATCCCAAATTCCGGGCGCGCAGCGGCGGTATCGAAGATATTCACAAGCGGGTAAACGACTGCATCGAGCGCAGCCTCAATGGCCAGCCCCTCGACACAGCAAGCGCAGAAATGCAGGCCATCAGGGCATATATCTTGTTTTTAGGCTCAAATGTACCTAAAGGTGAAAAAACGCCCGGCTCCGGTCTGAAAGCCCTGCCCTACCTCGACCGCGCTGCCGACCCCCAGGCGGGAGAGGCGCTTTATCAGGCCAAATGCCAGAGCTGCCACCAGCAGGACGGCGGCGGACTGCCAGCCCCTGACGGCATCACCTATACCTATCCGCCGCTCTGGGGCAAAAACAGCTACAATGACGGCGCCGGCCTGTACCGGCTCGGCAATTTTGCCCGTTATATCAAGTACAACATGCCCTTAGGCGCTACCCACGACAATCCCCTGCTCAGCGATGAGGAAGCCTGGGATATAGCCGCCTACGTTAACTCCCGCCCCCGGCCGCACAAAGCCACCCCCAAAGACTGGCCCGACATCAGCAAAAAGCCAATAGATCACCCCTTCGGCCCCTATGCAGACGGCTTTTCGGAGAAGCAGCACAAATTTGGCCCATTTAAACCCCTTGCAGCTACCCCTTAACCCCCTACCCGTATGAAAGGCAACCGCAGAGATTTTGTAAAACAGATCGGAGCGCTGGGCCTGGGGGCTGTAACGCTTCCGCTTAGCGCCGCTTTGCCCCAGGAAGAGTCACAAATGGCTGACAATCAATCTACTACAACTACGGTGCAGATTCTGCAAACGACAGATGTGCACTGCCAGATTCACCCGCACGACGAACTTTTCTGGGAAAATGACAGGGCCGTTTTCCGTAAAACCGGTGGGTATGCGCATCTGGCGACCTATTTTTCAAAGGAACGCAAACGCAATCCGCTGACCTTCATCACCGATACCGGAGATATGTTTCAGGGCAGCCAGCTCTCGGTCGGAACCACCGGAAAGGCGATTTCCCCCATTCTGAATGCACTCGGCTATGACCTCTACCTGCCCGGAAACTGGGAGGTAGTTTATTACAAAGCTGCCATGCAGACCCTGCTGGGTGGCCTGAATGCCCCCAAGGTCTGCGCCAACATGTACCACGATCTCGGGGAAGGGAAGCGCGGAGAACTGATTTTCCCGGCTTACCATATCTGGCACGTGGAAGGGGTAAAAATTGGGTTTCTCGGTTATACCGACCCCCTGGTACCGCTGCGGCAGTCGCCCAACTACAGCAAAGGCATTATTTACACCCCGCCCGAAGAGAATCTGGCGCATTATGTGAAGGTGCTGCGCGAACAGGAGCAGTGTGCGTTTGTGATCGTTCTCGCCCACCTGGGCCTTTCGCAGCAACTGCACCTGGCCAGCCTGCCCGCCTGCGAAGGGGTAAACTATATCCTCGGCGGTGACACACACGAGCGCGTGCGGAAACCGATTCTCTGTACATATGCCAAAGTTGTGGAGCCGGGCGCTTTCGGTTCGTTCGCAGGCAAACTTTCCCTCACCATCGAAGGAGGCAAGGTAGTCGCAGACGAATATGAACTGGTGGAAATTTCCCCTTCGGCGTATAAGGCTGACAAACAGATCACCCAACTGATCGCAGCGCAGGAAAAACCCTTTACCGATGCGATATCAGAAGTAATTGGCCACAGTACCCTGCCGCTTTACCGCTATTTTGTGGTAGAAAATACCATAGATACGCTCATTCTCAGTGCCCTGGCCTGGAAAATGCCACAAATAGATGTGGTGCTGTCCAACGGCTTCCGCTTTTGTCCGCCCCGCACCACGCCCGATGAAACAGGCCATATTCCCATTACGCAGGGATACCTGTTTGATATGCTGCCTGTGGACAGCACCGTGCGCACAGCCACCGCCACCGGTAAACAACTGCTTGAATGGCTGGAAAAAGAGCTGAACAATGTCTTTGCCAAAGATGCCTCGCAGCGTTTCGGCGGCTGGGTGATCAAGTTTAAAGGCATGGAAGTGAGCTTCATGGCGTTTGGCGAAAAAGGCAAGCGTGTACAGGAAGTCCGGATCGGCGGCGTATCGCTGGACCCCGCCCGTACCTATACCCTCTGCGCCTGTGAACGCGATGGCGACCCTGACGATATGCTCTGCCGTATCAAGGGAGTGGGTAATGCCCAAAATACACCGCATACCCTGCACAGCGTGATGCGCGGCTATCTGGCT
>RDXT01001049.1 GCA_004292985.1 Bacteroidota bacterium | reverse complement strand
CTGCTCGACGAACCGTTTGCCGGGGTCGACCCAATTGCCACGGAGGATATTCAAAACATTGTGGCGCAACTGAAGCACAAGGAAATCGGCATTCTTATTACCGACCACGACGTAAACGCCACCCTTTCCATAACCGACCGGGCGTACCTGCTGATCGACGGCAAAATTTTTAAGCAAGGCTCTGCCGAAGACCTCGCCAACGACGAGCAGGTTCGGCGGTTATACCTGGGGCAGAATTTCGAGTTGAAGCGGAAGCGGTGAAGAATGGGGTAGTTGAGTACGATTGTGAGCCTGTGGTCTTTCTCGGGTATGAACACACTAACTCGTCAATCGTTTTTCAGCACGCTGTTGGTAGCGTTGCTGCTGTCGACTTCTCTACAGGCTCAATCTCCGCAGAACCAAGCCAATCGCCCCAACATCATTTATATTCTAGCCGACGATCTGGGCTACGCCGACTTGATTTGCTACCGGCAACCGGGGGGCGGGCAAGCCCTGGTCAAAACGCCCAACCTCGACCGGATGGCCGCTCAGGGAACCCGATTCACTCGGTTTTATGCGGGCAGCACGGTTTGCGCGCCTTCGCGGGCCGCGCTCATGACGGGCATGCACGCGGGGCACGGTTACATTCGGGGCAACGGCGAGATACCCCTGCGCAAACAGGATACAACTCTGGTTCAACGTCTGAAGGCCATTGGCTACCGGACCGGCATGTTTGGCAAGTGGGGGCTGGGCGTCAACGGGACCGATGGCACGCCGAAAATGGTTGCCGTCGTGTCTTGCAACTCCAACGCGTGCGTGAGAGGGCCATCCACAACGGTCGCACCCATGGGCAAATCCGGGGGCACTCCGAACGACCAGCCGAGACCCTCGGTCAACGTCTCGATGATCACGGCCGCGGACGACGAGGCAAAGCCAGCGTGGCCATCGGCTGCGCTCGCAACGGCGAGCTTGACCAGCAGTCGGTGCCATCCCCGCGTGAGGAACGAGGAGGATGGCACCGACTGC
>RDXT01000815.1 GCA_004292985.1 Bacteroidota bacterium | reverse complement strand
ACGTCAGTGGTAGCGGTGATGAAACCGGTAGCAGGCGCTACGAAGGTGTACCATACGGAGTTAAAAGCCGTGGCGCAGGCCGCAGTACTTTCACCTACCTGATACAGCGCATTCGTGTTGTTGCCATTGGGAGTACCTGTGCAGCTTGCGCCTACGGTAAGGCCTACTGCATTACAGATAATGTCATTGGCAGCAGGTGCGGGGTTGGGTGTAGGCACTTCGCTGGCTACGATACAGAAGGTACCATCTGTACCATTCCAGCCTGAAACCTGGATATAAAAGGTGTCGCCGGGCGTAGCCGGAGCTACCGTAATGATCGAGTTATAGATAACAGCTGTACCGCCATCCTGGTCGCAGGCAATCTCCTGGAGGTCGCTGAGGTTTGCGCAGTTGTTGCCGGGAAGATCATATACAGCGATCTGTGTGTCGTCGTTGGTACCGATGGCAAAGTCAGTCGTGATTTTCACCAGACCCGAAGCAGGTCCGACAAACTTAAACCATACAGATTCTACGTTACCAGCAAAGCAGCCGGGGATGGGCTCATTGGCCTGCACGGTGGCAGCCGTGTTGTTACCATTAGGAGTGCCGCTGCATCCGGCTCCCAGGGTGAGTAGCTGGGCGTTGCAGAGGTTATCGTTTGCGGGCTGCGCGAAAAGCTGCGTTGTGCCAAGACAAAGCATGGCAGCTACCAGCGCAAACATGCGTGTAATTTTGTTCATAAGAAATGAGTTCCTTAAGTTAGGTTAGGTTGGAATAGGGAAGACGCATAGGGCCGCGCCCAATCAGTTCTGGCTTTGGGAAAATGCTCTTTTGGCATCAGCGTAGTTGCTGGCATCGGTAGCAGCGTCTCCTGTGCGAAACACAATCGGAAACTCAGGTTCGAACACATTCAGCGGGTACATGATGTAGGGGCACTCACGGAGTTTGAGTACAGCCGCCTGCATGTTGTAAGCAGAATTGTTCACATTGGCTTTCATTTCTGCCACCAGAGCCATTACCTCAGCCTTCTGGGCAGGGGTAGCGATGCTTGTAGGGGCCTTGGCCGGGTCATTTGCTGCCTGATGCGCCTGCTTTTTCAGCAACACCTGCTCTGAGGCATTGACAGAAGGGGCTTTCCCCACGAGAGAGGAGGCAGACTGAGCCTGAAGAGCGGTCATACCGCCGAACAAAAGCCCGGCAAGCAACACAGCCCGTGTGTACCTTTTTTGAGTCATGTTTTTTAAGATAAAGAATTAGGTATGTCAGGCAAGATAAAAAAAAATCTGCATCTGCCCGCGTCAATTTCATTTCTGACTGCATCTTTGCAAGGGAAAACGCTGACATGAACGAGCTAATCTCCAATTATTCAGGCACTTACCCCGAAGCGGGCATAGATGAGGCCGGCAGGGGCTGTCTGGCAGGGCCGGTGGTGGCTGCTGCGGTCATTCTCCCGCAGGACTTTACCCATCCTCACCTCAATGACTCCAAACAGCTCAGCGCCGCCCGGCGAAGTGAGATGCGTGCGCTCATTCTCGAGCATGCCCTCGCCTGGCAGGTAGGCATCGTGTCGCCCGGACGCATAGATGAGATCAACATTCTCAATGCTACATTCGAAGCGATGCACATCGCCATTGCCGGGCTTGGGATCAGCCCTGTGTATCTCTGCATAGACGGCAACCGCTTTCGCCCCTACCCCGGCATTCCCCACAGCTCTCTTGTTAAAGGCGACAGCAAATACCTCCACATTGCCGCTGCCTCCATCCTCGCCAAAACCACCCGCGATGCGATGATGCTGGAGTTGCACCAGTCGTTTCCGCACTATGGCTGGGACCAGAACAAAGGCTACCCCACCGCAGCCCACCGGGCAGCGCTGCGCGAACATGGCAGCAGCCCCTGGCATCGCCTGAGTTTCCGCCTGCAAGAAGCGCCTACACTCTTCGACACATAAAAAAAGCAGCCCGAAGGCTGCTTTGCATAATATACTGTGGGCTCCAAACGAGCGGAATTACCATTTATCTACCGGAATGGTCTCAATCTGCTCTCCGTCTTCATTAATAAAGGTATTGGACTTGCTGGTAGGCTCCTCCTGTGGCTCATTGCCGTCATACTGCGCATCGCCGAAGGCCAGCATAGGATAGAAGACAAAAGGCAGCAGGGCCATGCCTACCCCAAAGGAATCCTCTTTGCCAAAGCGGCGGGCAATGTCTATCTGAAGGATGAACATCGTTACCACATTCAGAATCGGGACAAAGAAAAACAGAACCCAGTTTCCGGAGCGGCCTGCAATCTGTGTCAGCAGGTAGAGATTATACACGGGAATAAAAGCACCCCATCCTGGCTGGCCCGCCTTTTCGAAGACTGTCCATACAGAAGCGGCAAACAGCAGAAAGGCTGAAGCAAACAGCAGGAAAAAAACAGAAAAAGCGACCATCTCAGTATAAAAGATTGTACAGGTGATGTAATGATCTGTTATACGCTCAGCGCTTTGACAGGTTCCACTTTTGGCTGAATATATCTGCGTCTCAGATTCCCAGCAGCGATTGTATTTCTGCCGCGTCAGGGGCGAAGTTGTAATGCCATTTTTTGACCACCACACCGTCTTTCAGCAGCATATAGCCCGGATGCGAGCGCACAATGGTTTTGAGCACGGTCTCATCGAGAAAGCAGAAAGGATAGTCCACATTATGTGCCTGCTTAAAAGAGGCAAGCTGTGTGCGGCCCGAAGAAGTAGCACCGACCACCTTTACTGAGGTGTTTTTCAGCTCACGTGCCAGATTTCCGCTTTTATCAGCAGCTTTTGCTGGGGCATTTTGCACCTGATAGGTGATGATCATCAGCGTATTGCCTTCAAAAAGGGCTATTTCTTCTCCTTCAAACGCAGGGTCCCAGTCTTTGCACTTCGGATAGCCCTCAGGCCCGGGAACGGTGGTACAGGCGGCCAGATCCACCCCTACTTTATACGGACGATAGTCAATGAGTGGCAGATTTTCATGGCAGGCCCAGCTAAACACACCTGCGATCACAAAACTGGCCAGGGTAAGCCAGCCTGCTACCTTGGGCGAAGGCACTGCACGGATGGATTTGCGCACCAGAAACAAAGGAATCAGCATACCCGTCAGGATAATGTCCTTCACAAAAGACTCCCAGGGCTCCAGCTTGAGCGCCTCGCCGAAACAACCACAATCGGTTACAGAGCCGGTAAAGTGCGAGTAGCCGGTCAGCACGGTAAAAAAGACCATCATCAGCAGGGTGAGCCAGATGGTCAGGTTCATGCGCCAGCCCACGATCAGGGCCACGGCCAGGGCGATCTCAAATACGCTGATAAACCAGGCCAGCGGCTCCGCCAGGGGGATGAAGAAGTTCCAGAAGCCTTTCATAAAGGGAAACTGCTCCCCGAAGACCAGAAAATACTCTTCCAGTTTATACGCAAAGCCCACATAATCATTTGCCTTGACAAAGCCTGAGTAGATAAACAGCACCCCGATCATTACGCGCGAAATGCCTGTAAGCCAGGAGCTCAGGGGCAAAAAATCAATGTTCAGCGTTTTGCGGCGCGTAGCTTCAACGCCCATCACGGCGAGGGTAAGCACCCCCACAGCAGCGAAGATGAGTCCGATTAACTGGTAGGTATTCATAGACTTGTTTTTTGTTCTTGCATCCGGATCAGGCAGAAAACGGCGTAGTTGAGAATGTCGGTATAGTTGGCGTCGGGGCCTTCGGAGACCTCCAGCAGACCCTCGTTGTCTTCGATCTGCTTGAGTCTCAGGATTTTCATGAGGATAAGGTCGGTCATAGAGCTGATCCGCATCTTGCGCCAGGCCTCGCCGTAGTCATGGTTTTTTTTCTGCATCGTTTCAAATACGCCCTGCACCTTTTCATCATAGGCTGCTGCCAGCAGCTCGTGCCGGGCGAGGGCCTGCCTGCGGTTTTCGGCATCCGCCCCCTGCAAATCCAGCAGCAGCAGGGCAATCACACAATAATTGACAATACCCACAAACTCGCTTTCCTCGCTTTCGCCCACCTGATTAACTCCGGTCTGCTGAAGCGAGCGGATGCGCTCTGCCTTTATATATATCTGGTCTGTGACCGAAGGCATACGCAAAATCACCCACGACACCCCATAATCGCGGGCTTTGCGGAGAAAAAGATCCCTGCATTGGGTGATGATCTGGCGGTACTGGGACTCAGTTTGTGTCACGGGAGAGAAAAATGATGCATACAGGCAGTGTACGGCAGGCAATTTCTTGCTTTTTTTGTGCCGAAGCAAACGCTCTGACCCATGACCCATACCCTAAATTGCCGGGGGCGGCTGCTCAGCCTCGGCCAGCCCCGCATCATGGGCATTCTCAACCTTACCCCTGACAGCTTTTCCGATGGCGGGCGCTACATGGAAACGCCGCTGGCAGTGGCACGCGCCGGAGAGATGCTGGCCGAAGGGGCAGATATTCTCGACATCGGCGCCTACTCCTCGCGTCCGGGCGCTGCAGACATCAGTGAGGCCGAAGAAATCCGGCGGCTGTACGAGCCTGTGCGCGAGATCCGTGCGCAGTTTCCCGAAGCCATTCTATCCATAGATACCTTCCGTCCGGGTGTGGCAGCGGCCATGCTCGACCTGGGCATACATATAATTAATGACATCCGGGCAGGTGAAGGCAGCCTCGACCCGGCGCAGGACAGCGAAACAATGATGCAGCTCGTCGGTCGTGCAGGAAATGTGCCTTATATTATGATGCATATGAAAGGCACGCCGCAGACCATGCAGCAAAAGCCTGAATATGCGCATGTTGCCGAAGAAGTGCGCGCCTTTTTTATAGACAAAATCCGGGAGGCACGCGCGCAGGGCATCCGCGACCTGATCCTCGATCCGGGTCTGGGCTTTGGCAAAAGTATCCTGCACAACTACCAGTTGCTGGCCGCCCTCCCGCGCTTTACCGCCTTCGATCTGCCGGTGATGGTGGGGATTTCGCGCAAGTCTATGCTGTACCGCCTGTTTCAGTCGGGTCCGGAGGACACCGTGGGCGTAGCCTCGGCCCTGCACCTGCGGGCCATAGAGGCAGGCGCGCGGCTGCTGCGGGTGCATGATGTGCGCGAAGCAGCCCGTATCGTACAATTATATCTATATTTGCGGGAACATGGACTTATTTAAGGTAGGCTTCATTTCGCTGCGGCTCGAAGATGTGTTTGACATCGTGATCGTGGCGCTGCTTTTCTACAAACTGTATGAAAGCCTCCGGGAAAGCCGTGCCATCCGGATTTTTGGGGTGATCGCGCTGCTGTTTGTGGCGTGGCGGGTCGTGGATCTGCTGGGGCTTCGTATGCTCACAGCCGTGCTCGACACCTTTCTGAGCCTGGGTTCCCTGGCCGTGGTGGTGATTTTTGCCCCGGAGATCCGGCAGTTTCTCGCGGGGCTGAGCCAGAAATCGCTTCTTTCACGCCTTTTTCGCTCCCCTTCCTCGCGTCTGGGTGCCGAAAGTACCGTGCAGGAGATTCTCGAAGCGGTGAAAACCCTGCGGGCCAGCGGTTATGGTGCCCTGATCGTGCTTTCGGGCAAAGCGCCGCTGGAAGAAATCACCGAAACCGGCGACCGACTCGACTCCCTGGTGTCTTCACGGCTCATTTATACCATTTTTCAGAAGGAAAGCCCCCTTCACGACGGTGCCATGATTATTACAGGCGACCGGATTGCTGCGGTGCGCTGCATCCTTCCGCTGAGCAAAACGATGGGCCTTTCGCCTGAGCTGGGCCTGCGTCACCGCTCCGCGATGGGCATTGCAGAGGCAAGTGACGTGCTGGTGATCGTTATTTCGGAGGAGCGGCGGGAGATTTCACTGGTCGAAAACAAACAATTGCGCAGGAATATGGGTGTTTCTGACATCGAAGCTGCGCTAAAAGTACAATTAATGCATCCCTCAGCCTGATATTTTCGCTACAGATATGGATTTTATTTACATCGAAGAAATTACTTCCGAAGGCCGCCACGGTGTATATCCCAGGGAAAAGACCCAGGGCAACCGCTTTGAAGTCACCCTCCGGATACAGACCTCGCTCAGAGAGGCAGCCCAGAGCGACCGTCTGGCCCACACCCTTGACTACCAAAGGGCCTATGACGCCGTATTAGAGGTGATGAAGGGGCCTTCGGTCAATCTTTTGGAGCGGCTGGCGGCCCTGATTGCAGAAAAAATCATGGATCGTTTCCCCGAGGTGGCGGCTGTACGTGTAAGAGTGAGCAAACTCCAGCCCCGGAATATGCCCCAATGCCAGCGAACCAGCGTAGAAATGGACTTTGAGAGAGAGTCTTTGATAAAAAACGAAGTGTAATGTATCTGAATAAAAAAATATGCCCGCCTGTGGCATCGTATTTGATAAACTAAAATTAATCTCTAAGTTTGCAACCGCTCTTGGATAAGGCGACGTGGCCGAGTGGCTAGGCAGAGGTCTGCAAAACCTCGTACAGCGGTTCGAATCCGCTCGTCGCCTCCGCGGATGAGGTTCCTACAAAGAGATTTTTCAGCCGCTTGAAGCTTTTCCCTGCCTCCTTGCTCTGACTGTTCCGGATTTCATAACTACCGTTCATTACTGGATTTTGGCAATTCCCATAGGCCCGGTTGGTAGTTGTGTAAATGTACGTGTTAATTAGGATTGTGAAAGAAGATGAAACTTCTTCCAACCCCGATGATAACACTTACGTTTATGATCCGGCGGGCGATAATACGTTCTTTGCCTGTAATTTTTAGTCAGGGCTGTTTTTGGAGGATACAGCAGGGAAATTTTCCGGAGATATTTGGAAAATTTAACACTGTGTCAATCTATGGTATGCATAGATTGTCGTGTTTTGCAGTGAATTCAGGTCTGTATGTAACCTGTAAAGCGTATAACGATTTACGGTGTTTACTAACATGCATGTGGTGCGCTGGGAACATATTTCATAGCTTTATCTCCCGAATTCAGGTCGTTCTCTCTATGTATTGTTTCTCTCAACCAGTATCAATTTTTGTTTTACCACGGTGAAACGAAAGTTTCACCAAGCTTGCAATTTTCAACCCGCACAAGCATAATTTTAACCGGAAGGAAGTATATGAGAAATTTGAAACATCTGTTTCTGCTGATGTTCCTTTGCTCCGTAGCGATTGTCTCTTTCTCTCAGGACGACAAGTACAAAAACGTCAAAAAGAAAGACTACGATCAGAAGGACGCTTATGAAGATGGAGAATACCTCTTCCCCCCTCAACCCAGAAATAACTGGTCTGTGGGATTGAAGGGAGGACTGGCATATGTTGCCGGTGACGTGAAACCTCAGCCAGGCTTTGGCGGGGCATTTGATGTGCGCAAGGCGCTCGGACATGCATTCTCTCTGCGTCTGCAGGCAAGTGCAGGACGGGCAAACGGCCAAAACTACCAGGTGACCAACGGCTACCGTTTCCACGTAAACAACCCCTGGGACGCGAATTACTTCACCGGACCCGCAGGCGAAAAAGTCAGCCAGCTCGATGGCTCTCCCAATGCCCCCGGTGTGTATTACAACTTCCAGAATACCTACGGCGACCTCAACCTCCAGGGTATTTTCAGCCTGAACAACATCAACTTCTATAAGGAGCAGGTGAACTGGAACATCTATGCCGGCGCAGGTATCGGTATCATGGGCTACAATGTATCTATTGATGCCCTCGACGCAAACGGTAATATCTATGACTTCTTTAATGAAGTTGGCAATATCAACCTCAACGATCCCAATACCTGGGGCATCGACGGCCGCAAAGAACGCCTCAATCTGCTGCGCTCTAACCAGGACGGCGTGTTTGAGTCGGCTGCAGAAGGCCACACAGACGAAACAGGCCTCGTGATTGGTGGTAAAAACTACGTGATAAACCCCTTTATCACAGGTACCCTGGGTCTGCGCTACCGTGTGAACCGCCGCATCGAGCTGGAACTGGAACACCGCATCGCATGGGCCAATGATGACCTCCTCGATGGCCAGCGCTGGCAGGAAAGTGGTAACACTTATACCTCCCTCACCCGCGACTTCGACTCCTATAACTATACGACCCTCGGCCTGCACTTCCGTCTCGGACCAGGCGAAGAGTCTGCCTGGTGGCGTAACCCGCTTACAGAAGTGTATAGCGGCGCTCAGCAAGCCCGTGAAATCGTGAAGAAACTTCAGGACGACACCGACAAAGACGGTGTACCTGACCTCTACGACAAAGAGCCTGACACGCCCGAAGGCAATCCCGTTGACGGTTCCGGCCGCACACTCGACAGCGACGGCGACGGCTACCCTGACAGCGAAGACGAAGAGCCATTCTCTCCCAAAGGATCCCCAGTGGACTCCCGCGGTGTAGCTGTGGACGCTGACAACGACGGTGTGCCGGATGTATTCGACAAAGAGCCAAACTCTCCTGCCGGTATGTACTATGATGCCAAAGGTGTTGCCATCCAGCTCCCTGAGCCAAGCAAAACACAGACATCAGAAGCTCCATGCCTGCTGCCGATCATCCACTTCGACCTCGACAAGGATGCCATTAAGCCTGAATTCTATCCTGAACTGTACTACATCGCTCAGGTAATGAAGGCCAATCCGAAACTCAAAGTGCGCGCTACCGGTCACACCGACGTTCGCAACACTGATGCCTACAACGAAGACCTCAGCCGCCGCCGCGTACAGAATGCCGTTGACTTTATCTCCAACACCTATGGCATCGACCGCAGCCGCTTTGTATCCGGCTTCAATGGCGAGAAGAAAAACCTGATCAGCAACCTTCCTGAAGGTCACAGCAACACCAAACTTGAGCCGCTTCACTATGTGAACCGCCGCGTAGAGTTTGAGTGCGTGAAGGAATAAGCGAGATCACAGGTATAATACCTGGAAATACATAAACAGGCAGCCGTTATGGCTGCCTGTTTGCATTTTTAGCCTATCTTGGAGCATGATTTTCAGAAGAATCTGGCAGGGCGTCTGGGTAATCTGGGGGGTGATCACCCTCCTGTTTCTGATTTTTTATGCTCTGGGCGACCCGGTAGAGTATATTGTGGGCGACAATGCCGATGAGGCGACCCGCGCCTCCGTGCGTACGCGCTATGGGCTGGACCAGCCTTTGCCTGTGCAGTACCTGCGCTACCTCAACCAGTTGTCGCCGATCGGTTATCTGCCCGACTCTGTCGCAGCAGAGACGCCGCATCTGGGCCTTGTAGGCCCTATCGCATTGAAGGCCCCTGACATGGGCCGCTCCTACCAGACACAGGCCCCTGTAAGCCAGATGCTCGCTTCGCGGATGGAAGGCACGCTGATTCTGGCGGCGGTGTCTATCGTGCTGGCGGGCATTCCCGGCATTTTGCTGGGCGTGGTAGCGGCCCTCAAACGGCACAGCGTCTGGGACAAAGGCATTCTCGCTGCCTCGGTGATCGGCATATCGGCCCCATCGTTTTTTGTGGCGGTGGTGATCGTGTGGCTGTTTGCGGTAAAATGGCAAAGCTGGACAGGCCTCCAGGCAGGGGGCTATTTGTTTGAGGAGAATATTTTTTCGCCGGGCAGACACATTGTCTGGAAAAACCTGCTGCTGCCTGCACTGGCGTTGGGCCTGCGTCCGCTGGCGGTGTTTATCCAGCTCACCCGCAGCAGCATGGCCGATGTGCTGGGCGCAGACTATGTGCGCACGGCCCGCGCCAAGGGCCTGCCACCGCTTCCGGTGGTGCTGAGACATGCCCTCCGCAATGCGCTCAATCCCGTCATTACCTCGGTTACAGGCTGGCTGGCCTCTCTGCTGGCGGGCGCATTTTTCGTGGAGTATATCTTCGACTGGCAGGGCGTGGGCAAACTGACGATAGATGCCCTCAATACCAATGATTTTCCGGTAATCATCGGCTGTACACTGGTGGTGGCGGCGATTTTTGTCGTGTTCAGCATCCTGACCGACCTGCTCTATGCCTGGACAGACCCCAGGGTGCGCCTGTAAAACAGCTCCATCTGTATATTTAATAGAAAAATAACATTGCGAGGTAAACGCAATGAGATTTTCTTCGTATATTTGTTTAAACATCAATGTTCAAACAACAAAATATGTCAACGACAACTCTCTCTCAGCATGTATGGGCCATTGACCCTTCTCACTCCGAGATCCAGTTCAAAGTGAGACACATGGTTATCTCTACCGTAACCGGATCCTTTGGCACCTTCGAAGCCCAGCTCACCAGCCACGGCGACGATTTTGAAGGCGCACAGGTAACTTTCAGCGCTGATATAGACAGCATCCAGACCGGACAGGCACCCCGCGACGGCCACCTGAAGTCCGCAGACTTCTTTGATGCTGCCAATCACCCCAAGCTGACATTCGTTTCTACTTCCTTCACCAAAACCGGCGAAGACACCTATGAAGTAAGTGGCGACCTGACCATCCGTGGCACCACCCTGCCTGTAACCCTGAGCGCCGAATATGGCGGCAGCAATGTGGACCCTTATGGCAACCACCGCGCAGGTTTTGAGCTGAGCGGCAAAATCAGCCGTCAGGCCTTCGGCCTCGTATGGAGCGCTGTTACGGAAGCCGGTGCGATTGTAGTGAGCGACGACGTACGTCTCTCCATCAATGCTTCGATGATCCGCCAGTAAGCATATCCTTCCTTCCCAATAAAAAACCGCAGAGAGCGATCCCTGCGGTTTTTTTTTATTTGTATGAGGAGACCTTTCAGGAGGTTTTATCTTCGGCTTCAAACATCCGCACATTGATCTGCACCACGCCGAAGATTTTCTGGTCTTTGTCGTCGTTGGAGTAGATTTTGAGGGAATAGGCACCGTTTTTCAGGGTAACATCCGGCACTGCGAGGTGAATGATCACAACGTCAATTTCATTATCCTGCACTTTGCCGAGGTACTGGTTGTTTTCTTTCAGGATAATGTTGGTCGGGAATTCCTGCACGTTGTGCTCTTTGTCTTCGATTACCAGAAACAGGGGAAGATTATTGCGGGAAATGCCGAGGTAATAAGTAACGGCGAGTTTCACGGAGCCATCGAACTTGCCGTTACTTATTGCGGGAAATGCCGAGGTAATAAGTAACGGCAAGTTCGATGGCTCCGTGAAACTCCGGATTTCCCTTGGTTACTTCGAACGTAAATTCGCAAGGTTCTGAATAGTAGAGGGTAGAATTATTCAGCTTGCACATGTCTTTCCACACGGGCGTAATGTCCCCACATCCGGCCAGCGGCAGGAAAAACAGCCAAATTACCCTCGAAAAAACCCTGATTGTCATGAATAGCAAGGGACGTGTGCGCAAAGGTAATGGATGCGCGAATAATTCAAAAAATTCATTTGGAAAAGAATGGGCCGAAGAAGCTTAGCTGCTGGCAACGGGTTCCTTTTCACTTTTTTCAATATAGGCCCCCATCGAAGTGAACTTCGTGATCCGTGCCTGGATCAGTTCATCGGGGTCAGCGCCTGCGAAGCGGGTAAGGTCGGCGACGATCTGCTCTCTGACCGCCTGATAGGCCGCCTGTGGGTCTCTGTGCGCCCCACCGAGCGGTTCTTTGATGATGCCGTCAATGATTTTCAGGCGAAGGTTATCCTCGGCGGTCAGGCGCAGCTGTTCTGCGGCTTCTTCTTTATTTTCCCAGCTCCGCCACAGGATCGAGGAGCAGGATTCAGGCGAAATTACTGAGTACCAGGTATTTTCCATCATATAGACCCTGTCGCCGATGCCGATGCCCAGTGCGCCACCTGAAGCGCCTTCGCCGATGATGATGCAGATAATGGGAACGCGGAGCACAGACATGTCCATCAGGTTCCGGGCGATGGCTTCGCCCTGGCCGCGCTCTTCGGCTTCGATACCGGGGAAAGCGCCGGGCGTATCAATGAGGCTGATGACCGGAATACCGAATTTTTCGGCCATTTTCATCAGGCGGAGGGCCTTGCGGTAGCCTTCGGGGTTGGGCATACCGAAGTTCCGGAACTGCCTGTCCTTGGTGCTGCGGCCTTTTTGCTGGCCTACAAACATCACTGTCTGGCCATTTACCCGCGCGAGACCACCGATCATGGCTTTGTCGTCGCGGTAGGTGCGGTCGCCATACAGCTCGATAAACTCTTCTGAGATATGTTGAATATAGTCCAGCGCGTAGGGCCGCTCAGGGTGACGCGATACCTGGACCCGCTGCCAGCGGCTCAGGTTGGAATATACATTGTTTTTCAGATCGTGGACTTTCCGCTCCAGGAGGGTAGCTTCCGCTTCCATCTCCACCCCATTGTCAGCCGCAGTTTTGCGCATTTCGTCCAGCTTCTTTTCCAGCTCCGCTATGGGCCGCTCGAAGTCAAAAATGTGGTTAGACATCATAGCGTTTTCCTAATTTCCAGAATTAAAGATAGCAAAAGTACAGAAATTGTACAACAATCCTGCGATTTCCGTAAGAACGGTCCGTAGGCTCAGCTTTCGCGCTGTGCGATCGGTGTGTAGTCGCGGGTGGCTTCGCCCATGTAAATCTGGCGGGGGCGGTTGATCGGCTCATTGTGCTCGCGCAGCTCTTTCCACTGGGAAATCCAGCCGGGCAGGCGGCCAAAGGCAAACATCACGGTAAAGAGGTTCACCGGAATTCCCAGGGCGCGGTAGATGATCCCGGAGTAAAAATCCACATTCGGGAAGAGCTTGCGGTCCACGAAGTAGCTATCGCTCAGCGCGGCGCTTTCGAGGCCCTTGGCAATTTCCACGAGCGGATCTTCGATATGGAGTTCATCGAGGACTTTGTCCACATATTTTTTGATCACGCGGGCGCGGGGGTCGTAGTTTTTATATACGCGGTGACCGAAGCCCATGAGGCGGAAAGGATCGGCTTTGTCTTTGGCCTTGGCAATGTACTTTTCGGTATCGCCGCCATCGAGGCGAATGGCCTCCAGCATTTCCAGCACTTCCTGGTTTGCACCGCCATGCAGCGGTCCCCAGAGCGCGTTGCAACCGGCTGCGATCGAAGCGTAAAGATTTACGTGGGAAGAGCCGACCATGCGCACGGTAGAAGTGGAGCAGTTTTGCTCGTGGTCCGCATGCAGGATCAGCAGGGTATCGAGAGCTTCGGCGGCGACTTTATCTATTTTGCCAAACATCATGTTCAGGAAGTTTGACACATAGTCGAGCGAAGGGTCATAGGCTACATAGGGCAGCTTCTGGGAGCGGCGGTAAATGGCAGCCGTAATGGCAGGCATATTGGCCAGCAGGCGATAAATGGCATCCCAGCGCACTTCCGGATTTGCCCAGGAGTCCTCAGCCTCAGGGTGATAGCCCGAAAGCGCATTCATAACCACAGAGAGCATTCCCATCGGGTGAATCTCATCGGGCAGCGCATCGAGCAGGGTATAAATCCCGGCAGGAAGGCCCGCGTGGGCATTGAGGGCTTCTTTGAAGGCTTCGAGCTGTGCCTGGGTGGGCAGGGTCTCGTGCAGGAGCAGGTGCATCACTTCGAGATACGAAGCCTGATCTGCCAGTTGTTCGATGGGATATCCCCGGTGCTCCAGCGTACCGACATCGCCATCAATAAAGGTAATGGTGCTGCGGGTGGTGGCGGTGTTTTTGTAGCCTATGTCATAGGTTACAAAGCCTGTTTCTGCCAGTAATTTAGAAATATCAGCAGCCTTTTCATCGTAGGTCCCGGCAAATGCAGGCAACAAAAAGGTCTTATCTCCAATCTTAATTTCGACTGTATCAGTGTTTGCCATAATCCCGGGGAGTAAGGGTTAGTTGAAGGGAGCTAAACGGCCCGAAAATACAGAATAGGACAGGAATATAAAAACACTTGAGGCTGGCGGGTCAAAAAAATAGAATACGCGCAGAGGTGACGATTCACCCCATCCTCTACTCTCCCTATACCCTACTCCCCCTATTCCCTTACTTCGCATCCATCTCTGCCAGCGCCTCGCGGAATCCCCCGCTGAGGATCGGGAAGCGGCACCAGGTCTTGGGATCGAGGTTTTTGTCGTCGAGGTGAAAGGAAGGTGCATAGCGCTCGCGCTTCCACTGGTTGCGGGACCAGAGCTGGAAAAACTTGCGGATATAGCCTTTGAGCACCGGGTCAGGGTAGCTGCCGCGCAGGGTTTCGAACACCTCCACCGGAGACTGGTAGGCACCGATCGCGCATTCCTCGATTTTTTCGAGCAGGGGATAGGGCATCAGGTCCGCCTCATCGGTCTGGGTATGAATGGCAGGCCGCAGTTCCGCCGTAGGCTTGAGGTGATTGACATAGTGCAGGGCCGGAATACCGAGGGTGCTTTCTGCCCACTTGAGCCAGTGCAGGATGTACTCCTTATCTATACCTCCCAGCGGGGCGAGGCTTCCCGCCGTATCGCCGTCCATGGTGGCGTAGCCTACAGCGGCTTCCGAGCGGTTGCTGGTGGTGAGGAGCAGAGCGCTGCGTAGGTTGGCCAACATCCAGATGCCGGGGGCACGCAGGCGGGCCTGGATATTTTGCAGGGCGATATCATCGCGTTCCCAGGTGAGGGGGCGGCCTTCGGCACTTTCAGCCAGGTGGATATACTCTTTGTGAAGGGCCTGTACATTCCAGTTGTGGAAGGTAGCGCCGAGGCCTGCGGCCAGTTGGGTTGCACTCTCCAGGGTTTCAGGGCCGCTGTTTTCGGTACCCTGATACACAAAAGTGAGCCATTGGGCGGGCAAAGGCCTGCTGAGGTCCGGCTGCGCATAGGCAAGCCGGGCGAGAAAGGCTTCGCGGCCCAGTTCTTCCTCCGCACGGCGGAACGCGAAGGCGCTCAGCACGGCACAGGCTGAAGAGTCCGCGCCACCCGAGAGGGACAAGACAAAGCCCCGGCTGTAGCTTTTGCGCAGGTAATCGAAGAGAGCCAGCGTTTCGGCAAGGTAAAATTCTTCTTCTTTGCTTTCAAACGGAGCAATCACCCCGCCAGGGGCCTGGGCAGGCAGGGCATGATAGACCGCGTGGGCGCTGATCAGGTTGTCGGGCGCTTCGGGCCTGAAATTGAAGGACTTACGGCGGTGCAGGCGCACGCGCTCCACATCTACCACGGCATCGCAAATCTGAAAATCTTGAAAGGAAAAACGCGGGCTGCGGGCCAGCAGATCGCCTGTCTGGGCAATCAGGATTTCACCATCATATATAATGCGTCCGGCCTCATTGCC
>RDXT01000065.1 GCA_004292985.1 Bacteroidota bacterium | reverse complement strand
CGCAAAGTGCTTCACGCAGGCCATGAGGGTATTGTTTTTGGAGAGGTCGGTACCCTGATAGCCCCGCACCATCGCCCGGGCAATGGCCGAGCCGAGGAAGGGGTCTTCGCCGCTGCCTTCGGAGATACGTCCCCAGCGCGGGTCGCGGGCGATGTCCACCATCGGCGAGAAAGCCCAGTTCAGACCGTCGGCAGTGCCTTCGGTAGCTGCGATCCGGGCCAGTCTTTCGATCAGCGCCATGTCCCAGCTTGCGGAAAGCCCCAGCGGGATCGGGAAAATGGTCTGGTGGCCGTGGATAATATCGAGGCCAAACATCAGCGGAATGTGCAGCCGCGAGCCATTGACAGCCGCTTCCTGGATCGGGCGGACGCGCGAAGCGCCATAAACGCCAAAAAGACCGCCTGCCTGGCCTTTTTTGATCTTATCTTCGACGTCGCGGCTCACACCAATCCCGGTCGGCGTATAGCCTGAGACCACGAGATTCAGTTGACCGATCTTTTCTTCAAGGGTCATCTGCTTCATCAGGTTGCTGATGAAAGCGTCTCTTTTGGTATCTGTCTGAGCCGAGACTCCAGCACAAAACGCCCAGAGGAGGGTAAAAGCGAGTAATCTTACGTAGTTCATGTCCTTTGCAGTTGATACAGCGAATATAGGATTTTTATTCCTTCTCCTTAGGCTCATCTGCACGGGGCTGCGGCGTGGCGGGCGGCGGGATACGTATAGAGAGAAAGTCTGTTTCGATTTTCATTGTGCCATATACCACCAGCCCCATACGCCCCCCGCGTACCGGCTCCCAGGGGCCTGAGAAAATGGGCTGATTGTTGATGTAAAAATGGAGCACATCCCCGCGCTTGCGCACCGTGATCAGGTTGGGTTTGCCCTTAGGCTCAATAAAACGGGAGAGCGTCCAGCGTTTCAGTTCCGAAAACTTGCCCCGGCGCATGCGCAGAATGGTGTATTTGCCATTGGTGCTGATCAGCAGCGCGTAAAAGTCTTTTTCCCCCTCGCGGAGGCCCCAGCACAGCCCGAAACCCATATTCTCAGGGCCGGAGCGCTGGGTCAGCGACAGAGATATGTCCATATCGGCCCCTTCGGGCACCGGAACGGTCTGGGTGAAAAAGGTACCCGAGGCCTTGGTTTTGGTATTCACGATCAGCAGGCCGTCGCGGATTTCGGCAGACTTTTTATCTGTCGCGCTCAGGTCCCAGTTGAAGCGGTTGTCTTCAAAATGGTCTTCAAACAGCACTTTGGTCTGCGCAGCCAGAGGTACACACAGGGTCGGCAGCAGAAAGAACAGCAGCAGGGAGTATTTCATAGCTCAAAAGGAAATTGGCGGATGACCATCAGCGCGGCACAGATGCGGACAGCATCCGGGTAGTCCACAGGTCCGGGTTCCGGGCGGATAAAAATGCGCAGGGGATGTGCAGGGTCCTGCACGAAACTCAGCAGGGGCAGCGTCAGTCCCCGCTCCGCATCGAGCGGGTCGCGGATCGTCCGTGAAAGCTGAAAAGCACCCGCAGGTTCCCGGCGAACAAAAAACGTATCTGATTGCCTGATAATCATCTGTTTACATATCGTAAGGCTGTACTGTCCGAGGCGGGCATATCCGCAACTGTCTTCTGATAAAAAACGAATATCGCCGCCCTGCTCTCCAAATACAACCCATTGTCCGGTCTCCCGACCTGCCTGCCTCGCAAACAAAGGTTCCGCCTGTCCCGGCAGCCAGATCTGCGCACTGTAGAGGCTACCCTTGCGGATTTTTACCCGGGCAGTCCCCTCCTGCGCGAAGGCATGTGTAAAAAGCAGGCAGAAAATGCATATGACACATTTTCTCACACAAAAAGAAAGCGAAAAACCGTACACGATTCTCATAAGGTAAACAAATGAATATCAGGGTTTAAAGGTTAAATTGCTTCAAAACTACGTAAACTATTTTTATCATAAATAACTTATTTTAAGATGATAATTTCACTGTAAGGTATTTCAGGTGTTTCATTCGGGAAATTGTTGCAGGTGGCCGAAATTGAGGATCGTAATTAAGGCAAACAACAAGGTCTAAGGTCATGAAAATTAATATTACCAAACGGCATATCAAGGCCGCACAATTGAGCAGTGGCAAGCGGACACCTGTCGAGCTGGCCGTGATGGATCTCGAGTGTTTTGAAGATGTGCGCCTGAAGCAGCTTTCTGCCTCCGGCTACGCCCTCGTACTCGACGGGGAGGCGGTGAAGCTGCCCCGCAACGTGCAAAAACTGACCGCTACGTTTATTGAAACTCAGGAAATGACACCCTTTGTATTTGAGCTGAAACTCAAGCACGATGTCCTTTCCGGCAACGATGTGTACATGTACAACCCCTATGAAGACAGTGCAGACCTCGGGTTGGGGTACCGTTTTGCCTGATTCCGGAATCTTTTGCTGTGAATAGCGGATCGGTTGATCTGAAACGCCCCGCTTCTGCCATGGAGCGGGGCGTTGATATATGCCTACCACAGCAAAGTAAGTCCCGGAAGTGAACCATCCATTTTGCGAAACTCTGTAATGGGAATATGGCTCACCTCAAACCCTGCTTCTTCCATCTGCAGGCCCAGCAAAGGGCAGCCTTCGGGGAGCAGCAGGCGCTGACCGATACGCAGCGCCGCCGTGCCATGCAGCTCGCCATCGCCCGGGAAAAAATACGCATAGCCCGCAAAAGGCGGCAGCGAAGCCAGGGCAGGATGCAGCAAAAGACGCTCTTCCCCCAGCCAGGTAACATGGTCCCGCAAAAAACCGGGCAGCTGCACCCGCACAATCATCGCTTCGTAGCCCTCGGCCTGAAGCAGCGCCGCCAGATGCTCTGCGCCGATCTGGTTGCTGTGCCGCGTCACGCCGATCACAAAACGATTGCCGATCTGCACCACATCGCCTCCCTGCACACGCCCCGCAAGCACATGCCGCACCGGAAAAAAGGTGGAAAGCAGCGCTGCCACAGATTCGGTCTCCTGTTCTCGGCTCGCCTCCGCCATGCGCATAATCACAGAGGAAGTCCGGGTTACGAGGGCCGTATCGGCAACAAAGGGGCAGTCAGGATGGCTCACATCGGCCTCCATCGAAAGCACCTGTATGCCGCAGGCGCTCAGGGTATCAGACAAATGGCGATGCTGCTGCAGCGCCAGGCGGTAATCGGGCGCTTCCCATTCGGAGGTGGTGATGCCTTCGCGGAAGTTGATACCGGGACGACGCAGTAGTGCGCGGGTATAGGGGGAAGATTGGACCATAAAGCAAGAATTCAGGTGTCCAAAGTTCCTTTTTCCCGGAGAAAAATGTCAAACTTTTTTATCCTGCGGCACATTTTTCTTTTCGCAGCCGAAAGTCTCAGTATCCGGCAGCAAAATCATCGCCACGGGGGTCTGCGCCGCCTTCGAGACGGCCATCGGGCAGGAGCAGGATCGCATCTACCCGGCCAATAGGCTCTCTGGGCAAAAGCACATGCCCCATCGCTTCGAGCCGGGCACTCACCGCTGCATCAAAAGCGCCTTCTTCCATGAAGATTTTATCGGGCAGCCACTGGCTGTGAAAGCGCGTAGCCGACACCGATTCCTGCATGCCGTATCCGAAGTCTATGACATTCACAATGTTCTGAAACACCGACGTAATGATGGTCGCACCACCGGGGGTTCCCACGACCATAAAGAGGCTGTCATTTCGGGTAACAATGGTCGGCGTCATGGAACTGAGCATGCGCTTGGCGGGTTCGATGGCGTTGGCTTTGGCACTGACCAGCCCGTAGGCATTGGGTACGCCGGGTTTGATGGAGAAATCGTCCATTTCATTGTTGAGCAAAAAGCCTGCGCCACCGACAACCACCGAGGAACCATAGCCGCCATTGAGTGTGGTCGTAACGGAGACCGCATTTCCCCAGGCATCAACAATCGAAAAGTGGGTGGTCTGGTCGGATTCGGGCATGGGTTTCCCGGCAGCTACGGAGTCGCTGGGAGTAGCTTTGTCCGGCTGAAAGTCGCTCATCCGCTGGCGGATATAGGCGCTGTCGAGCAGGCCGCTGCGGGGCACCGGGTAAAAATCGGGGTCGCCAAGGTGGGCGGCGCGGTCTGCATAAACCCTCCGTTCGGCTTCGGTCATCAGGTGCACGGCTTCGGCACTGTGGCGGCCATATTGACCCAGCGGAAAAGGCTCCACCATTTTCAGCAGTTGCATCAGG
>RDXT01000064.1 GCA_004292985.1 Bacteroidota bacterium | reverse complement strand
TACCCTGAATTTATCCACGATCCGGTGCTTGTTGCGGGAGCGCTCGTAGATAAATTCAGGGTATGAATAAACCGGAATCCCCAGTTCGCGGGCGCGGGAAAGCTCAGGATTGTCTTCAAAGGCATGCATACCCAGCACAACCCCATCGAGGCCGGCGTGTATGCGCGAGGGATCCCAGCCTTCGGCAGCAGGAAGCAGGCCTGCAGCGGCCAGACGGCTGCGTGCGGGGTCATATAACTGGTCATCTGAGCCGCTGATCTGGTGCCCTGCCTGATGAAGGGAAAGAGCCAGACTGTGCATTACACTTCCGCCGATAGCGATAAAATGAAACTTCATGGGCAAATGAGGCATTTTTCCGAAATAGGAAGCGCAAAACTACGTATAATATGCATAATTTGCAGTATGCCTCGCATCATCATTGTTTCAAACCGACTACCCGTAACCATTGACCGAAAGCAGGGTGAGCTAATCTATTATCCAAGCGCCGGAGGCCTCGCCACCGGGCTTAGCTCGCTGGACCAGTCTTTTGAGCGACTCTGGATCGGGTGGCCGGGTCAGGTGGTTGAGAATGATACAGACCGCGCTACGATTGTTCGCCAGTTCCGGCGCGACGGCATGATCCCCGTGTTTTTGAGCCAGCAACTGATCGAAGATTTCTACGAAGGTTTCAGCAACAAAACCATCTGGCCGCACTTCCACTACTTTACCCAATATACCTCCTACAACGACCGCTACTGGGAGGCCTATTCGGAGGTAAACCGGATGTTTGCTGATATGGTTGCGCGGGTGGTGGCTCCGGATGACATGGTCTGGGTGCATGACTATCAGCTGATGCTGGTGCCAGGCATGCTGCGGGACCGTTTTCCAGAGCTTTCGATTGGTTTTTTCCTGCATATCCCCTTCCCTTCCTACGAATTATTCCGCACCTTGCCCTGGCGCGAAGAGATTCTGGCGGGCTTGCTGGGCGCCGACCAGCTGGGGTTCCACACCTTTGGCTATATGCGTCATTTCCTCAGCTCTGTATATCGGATCACGGGCGTGGAGCATAATTTCGGGAAACTGATCGTGCAAAACCGAATGGTGAATGTGGATGTGTTTCCGATGGGTATTGACTATGAGAAATACGCCTTTCCCGACAACCAGGATGTGATTTCGGAAGAAGTGCGCTTTATGCAGGATTACAGCAAGCGCATGAAGCTCATTTTGTCCATTGACCGCCTGGACTACTCCAAAGGCATTCCTGAGCGTATCCGGGCCTATGAGTTGTTTCTCCGCCGCCACCCCCAGTATCATGGCAAAGTTTCTTTGTTTCTGGTGGTGGTTCCTTCCCGCTCCAACGTGGATCAGTATCAGGACCTTAAAGTAGAGATTGATACCATGGTCGGGCGGATTAACGGAGAATTTGGCACCTTTTACTGGACTCCGCTGCGCTATTACTACCGGTCTTTCCCTTTTCACAACCTGGTGGCGCTCTACCAGGCCTCGCACATCGCCCTGATTACCCCGCTGCGGGATGGCATGAATCTCGTTGCCAAAGAATATGTGGCTTCCAAACAAGACGGACGTCTGGGAGTGCTGATTCTCAGCGAGATGGCAGGCGCAGCCCATGAACTTACAGAATCACTTATCATCAATCCCCACGACGCGAACCAGTTTGAGCAAGCCCTGGTCAGGGCCATCGAGATGCCTGAAGAAGAACAACTCAGGAGTCTGGGTGACATGCAGAAAAAACTGCGTCGTTACGATGTCAAACATTGGGCGAACAACTTCATCCGACAGCAGATGGATATGAAACGTTTCCAGCAGGACCGGCAAACCAAACTTCTTTCGGATAGCAGCCGCCAGACCCTGCTGGAGTCTTACCGCGCCTCCAACTCCCGGCTCTTACTGCTGGATTACGATGGCACACTGGTAGGATTTAAAAATGAGCCTTCTGAGGCCTATCCGGATGAAGAATTGCTTGAAGTGCTTCGCACCCTCAAAAAGCAGGAAGGCACGATGCCGGTGATCGTGAGCGGCCGCGACCGCTACACCCTGGAGGCCTGGTTTGGCGACCTTGAAATCGACATGGTCTCCGAGCATGGCGTGTGGCTGTGGAGCGACCGCAAATGGAAGCTGAATGAAGGGGTTATTGCCAGCTGGAAGCCTGCGGTTATGCCGATTCTGGAAAACCTGGTGGAGCGTACGCCGGGCTCATTTATCGAAGAAAAAGATTTTACCCTGGCCTGGCACTACCGCCGTATCGACAATGAACTGGGGGCCAACCGTGTGCGCGAAATTCGCGACGAGCTGATCTACCTCACCGCCAACCACAACCTTCAGGTGCTCGAAGGCAATAAAGTGGTGGAAATCCGCAATGCCGGGATCAATAAAGGCAAGGCCGCTACCCGCTGGCTCTACCGGAAAAACTGGGATTTTATCATGGCCATTGGCGACGATCACACGGATGAAGACACCTTTCAGGCGCTGCCGGAGCAGGCTTTTTCGATCAAGGTGGGCCTGATGCGCAGTACGGCCAAATACAAAGTGCGCTCGGTCGAGGAGGCACGCGATCTGCTCAGTGCCCTGTCAAAAAGCAGGTGATTCTCATTTCGCGAATGAAGATTCTGTCAGTTCTTCGATTTTTTTCTTCAGCCATTCCCCATTGGGAAGGCCGCGGGTAGCAGAGAGGTTTTGCCTGAGATCTTCGGCGCGCGCAGCGAACTCCTGTGCGGATAAATGCGCCTTCTGTTTGCGTAACTTATTGATTTTTATCAGATAAGACACAAATCGGTTGTACGTTTCCGCATGGTTACCCGACACCTGGCGGTTGCGTTTCAGCAGCGCCCGGAAAGCTTCTTTTAAGTATTGAAGCGATTCCTGATCATCTATTTCGTAATAAATCTTCAGCAGAACGGACTTTCCACTCAGGTGGTAATAAATGTCATTAAACTCGACCTGCTGCAGCAGTTTCATGGCCTCTCTGTACTGCCCCTGCTCATAATAGTACACCGAAAGGTTATAGGAATAGGCATTCTGGCGGTACTCAGGCGGCAGCTTTTCACGGTAGGTTTCGAGGAAACGGGCTACCCAGTCATAGGCACCGAGGCGCAGGCCCACCGTGGTTACGTTTTTATAGTGCTCATGCGCCAGCACCCCGTTCTCCATCAAAATTCCGGTGTCGAGCAATCGGCAGTAGAGCTTAAACAGCTCCTCCAGATAGGCTGAGTCGCCCGTGTTGATCCTCCGGATGCAGTAGTTCTGCGCATAGGCATACATCTGATAGGCCTCGCTGCGGGAAAATCGGGCTGCGTGAATGTCGAGCAGACCGAGCAGGCTCCGGTAGTGCTGCTCATGTTCGCTTGTGGTGAGCAGCATCAGCACCTCATAATAAATCGCGATCGAGGGTACTTCCAGAAAAGCGTAGTCGGGCTGACGAATAAAGGCCAGCAGGTCTTCGGGCAGGTCCGGCTGAAAGCTGGTGCGGACAATGTGTTTGCGGTTGAACAGCTCGCAGCAGGATTTGAGCCGGGAGGCCAGGTAAAACACATCGAGGCCCTGGGTGGCGCGGATCAGCGTTTCGTGAAAGGCCCGGTTCTGGTTTTTTCCGGCAAATGCATCTCCGCTTTGTTCCAGCAAAAACGAATTCAGGTAGTAGCGCGTGTCCCGGTAAGGCTCCTCCGCCATTTTTTCCTGCGCATCGCCCCAGGCTTTTTCAAACAGCGGTCCCTTATCGCGTGCCGCAAGTTCCGAAAGCAGGTACCTCTCCCCTGCCCTGCCGTCCTGCTCGTAGCCCAGAAAGGCCAGAAACTGCTCGGCGAGCCTGAGCAACAAAGACGCATGGTCATATACAGCCTGTTCCCGGTACGGAACATCAGGTCCGAACATCACTTCAAACAGGCGGTCGCGCCCGATCAGGCGCTCCGGAAAGTGCGGGTGCGCCTCCTGAAACCACCGCGCCAGCTTCTGCAACTTTTCATTTCCGTTGATAAAAGGCGACTCCACCCATTGCACAAAACGCCGCATTTCTCCGGGATTGAGCAACGAAAGGGTTTTAATTAGCCTCGTGTTTTGCATAATCCATTGTTCATATATCCCAGAAAAAGAGAATAAGTAGAAACATATTATATTGATAATCAAGCTTATTAACTTTTAATCAAAAAAATAGTTTCTCAGAAAATGAAAAAAGTGTAGCTCTTAACCTTAAACAAAAAGCTGAAAT
>RDXT01001048.1 GCA_004292985.1 Bacteroidota bacterium | reverse complement strand
ACACTGCGTTGCCCTTGAATAACCTCGGCATAGTCGAACCCTTCGCCCGTGTAGTCGATGCTCATCGCCACGCGGTCGGGGGTGATTTTGCCGTTCGCGGCTGTCAGGCTACCATCTTCGCGGTCGTCGACCTGCACGGCGTATTGGATGGGCTGATCTTTAAAGAAAAATGTCCGGTTGCCGGTCAGGTTTACCTGCACCACCGGGGCCGCGTTACCCGCCACAATCCGCACCGATTGGCTGTTGGCCGCTCCTTTGGCATCGGTTACGGTCAATGTGGCCGTGTACAGACCCGCCTTGTCGAACGACACCGATGGGTTGGCCGTGTTGAACACGCGGGGAGCGGCCCCCGGTGCGGTAATTTTCCAGCTATAGGTCAGCGCATCGCCGTCATTATCAACGCTTCCCGCCGACGATAGGGCAACCTGTAGCGGCACCGTCCCACCCGGCTTGTCGGCAGAGGCACGAACGATAGGCTTGCGGTTGCCGCCGTTATATTCGATACGGACGAGCCGGGCGTTGTCGCTTTTGCGGAACCAGTTGGAGCCGTATTCGAGTACGTACAGATCGCCATCGGGTGCAAATTTCATGTCGATGGGTTCAACGGGGTGGTAACCCGACAGGAACCGCTCCATGCTCTGATAATTGCCCTCGGCGTCCATCGTGATGGTCATAATCCAACCCCGCGAGAAGTCGGTGGCAATCCATTTGCCTTCGTAATAGGCAGGCCACGGGCGTTTGGCTCCCCGGAAATCGGCCTGCCGATACACCGGCCCACCCGTTGCCGAACGCGCCCCCGTACCCACCAGCGGAAACTCTTCCGACACGCCGTACGGATAATAAATAAACGACGGAGCCACGGGGGGCAACTCGCTCAGGCCCGTGTTGTTGGGCGAACTGTTGACGGGGTGGTTGGGGTCTTTTTTGTCGAGCGGTTTCTTGTTTTCATAGTCGTAGACCGGGAATGCCTGCCGATTGCCCACGAACCAGGGCCAGCCGAAATTACCCG
>RDXT01000814.1 GCA_004292985.1 Bacteroidota bacterium | reverse complement strand
CCCTTTGACCTCATCACCTATGCCGATGCGCTGCGCAAAGCCAAAACCATTGCGCGGGTAACGGCGGACCGCTACATGCCCCCCTGGCCTGCCGACCCCTCGTACCGCCACTTCGCAGGTGAAAAAGTACTCTCACAGTTTGATATAGACCTGATCGGCAAATGGGTTGCCCAGGGTGCCAGAGAGGGTGATCCGGCAAGGTTTCCCACCCCGCCTGTGTTTCCCGAAGGCTCGCAGTTTGGCAAACCCGACCTTGTGCTGCGGATGAAAGATGCCTTTCCCATTGCAGGCGACAACCGCGACCGCTTTTTGTTCATGAAAATCCCCTTCGAGCTGCCTGCTGAGACCTATGTGCGTGCCATCGAGTTTGTGCCGGGCAACCGCAAGCTGGTCCACCACATGAATGGTCACCTGGTGAGCTATGAGCCGGGGAAAAAGCGCGATGTTTTTGAGGGTGCGTGGGTGACTGACCGCGAATCGGAGTCCCCGCAGCAGGCCTATCCGGAAATGGGCCTGCTCAACGACGACAAAACCTATCCCACCCTCACGCCGCTGGTGTGCAGCTATCTTCCGGGCGTGAGTCCTGCCACCTATCCCGCCGGGATTGGCGGCTACGTGTTTCCACGCCAGGGGGCCTTGCTGCTCAACGACATGCACTACGGCCCTTCGCCCAAAGACATCTTTGACCAGTCCTATTTTAATATTTTCCTGGGCAAAAATGCACCTGAGCGCCCCACCATGGAAATCCAGCTGGGCACGCTGGGAATCTCAGAGATCACGCCGCCCCTGGTGATCCCGCCGGATACCGTGATGACCTTCCGCACGCGGGCAGTGATTCAGAATGATATTTCGCTGCTGACGGTGAACCCGCACATGCACCTGTTGGGCAAGTCCTTTGTGGCCTATGCCATTCCGCCGCAGGGAGATACCATTCCCTTGATCCGGATTAACGAATGGGATTTTCGCTGGCAGTATTTTTATACCTATGAGTACATGCTCCATCTGCCCAAAGGCAGCGTGATCGAGGTGGTGGCGACTTTTGACAACACCCGCGACAACCCCTTAAATCCATTTGACCCACCCCGCACCATTGCTGAGCGGGATGGGTCCATGCGCACCACGGATGAGATGCTTCAGTTTATCCTCACCTATCTGCCCTGGAAACCGGGAGATGAGCAGATCAGGCTGGGCGAATAGGGCTTACTGTACTTTTTCCCAATACTGGGTACGACCCAGCAGCGACACGCCGATAAAACCGCGCACTTTGAGCTTATTGGGGTTTACCAGCTCCAGGTAGCAGCTGTACACATCGCCTGTTTTAGGGTCGAGGATGCTGCCGCCTTCCCAGCCGCTGCCTTTGGCTTTCATGCCCCAGAGGATCGTCATGCCCTTGGTTTTTTGATTTTTCTTGTCGCCGGGGCAGAGATCGCAGATCGGATCCGGATCCTCGCCCGGCTCGCGAAACAACTCTACGATACGTCCGTGGAACTCATCCTTGTAGGCGTAAATCTCCACGATTGACTTGGGTTTTCCGGTTTTGTCGTCGATGGTTTTCCATCGTCCTACCGGAGACTGCGCGCTCAGCGGCGCGTGGATCATCATAAGCAGCAGCAGGCTGGCTGCGCACATCAGATAACGGGCTTGATTCATCATGAGGGAGGGTAGTTTTAACAGATAAATTGTCAAGGTTAAATAACGACAAAATCTCTATATTTGTATCTCCTGCATGAATGCCGACCTGTTTTTAAACCCTATATTAAAAACAAGGGTGTTGTGCTCAGGAAGCTAAGGGCGGGCCTCATCTCGTAAGAGACTCTTCGGCAGTCGCACAGACGGAAGACGGAGGATTACCGAAGCGGCCTGGCTTTCGCCGATTGTGTCTGTTAGGGGGTTTGTTAAAACTCCCGGCGTTTGTGCGGGATTTTTTTGTTTTACATCTGCGAGTCCTTCACGGCCTGCAGCAGCGTAGCCTTGACCGCCGGATATACTTCCAGATTGCCCCTCAGCCGGGAGTTTACATACGCATCGTCCGTTTGCAGATTGCGGATGTAGAAGTAATAATGAAACTGCGGGTCCCGGTTGTTGTACATTTTATTCGCGGTGCGGTACTTGCGGTAAGCCGATACCATCGCTTCTTTTTTCACGCGCTCCATCTGCTTGGGCATCAGCACCAGGTCCAGAAAGTAGCGTTTTCCGGCATCTTTCAGCGAATCTACCTCCGATAGCCCCACCAGACGATAGGGGTAAGGGTAGTTTTTGTCCAGAATCTCTTTCAGATACGAATTGCTCTTGCGGGCATAGGAGTTCACGCTGGCAATAAACTTGCGCCGCTCGCCCGTAGCGCCCACTTCGGGCATCATCAGATCGAAACGGGGCACCAGCAGGGTGTCTTTCGCCAGATCGCCGGGGGCATCGGTGATGATCGTATTGACCGTGATGCGCTCGCCTTCCGGCTCCTGCTCCTCCTCATCGTCCTGCGCCCAGGCAAGAGAAAAGACAAGCATCAGGGAGATAAACAGTATATTTTTCATAGAAAAGCATTAAGTCCGAATCACCGGCCACACATTTGACCTAAAGATACGAAGTTCCTGCAAGCGGGCCTATACAAGCTGACCCATATGCTTACACTTAATGCGGCGGCTTTCCGTCCTCGTCGTTTTCTATTTTTTTGTCTTTAAACTCGAAAAGGAGTTCCCATTTATTTTTGCGCTTTGCCGCATCGGGCACATCACCGGGCCTGGGCTCGTCGAGGAGGAGAGAGTCGGCCTGGCTGTCAGGCTCGTTGTAGAGGTCGGGATCCTCTCCATATTCGCTCATCCGGCTGCGGCGGCGCTCATCCTGCTTTTCTTTAAGCTGAAGGATAAAGTCGCGCAGGGTGCGTTTTTTCTCTTCGGGATATATCTCTTCGTCTAACGGCGGTTCGAGGGTAAACATGGGGCAGTCCATAGACTCGAGGGCAGCGACTCCCGGCTCTTCGAATACCGACTCGGACCATTTGCGGTATTTGCCGCTCTGGTACATCTGCGCCATAAAGCGCCCGAAAATGGGCAGTGCGGTGCTGGCCCCCTGTCCCAGGCCCAGCGAACGGAAGCGCACCTTGCGGTCGTCCCCTCCCACCCAGGCCCCGGCCACCAGGTCGGGCGTATAACCCATAAACCAGCCATCGGTCTGGTCCTGGGTGGTACCTGTTTTTCCGGCGATCTGCGCCTTGAGGCCATACACACGGCGCAGGCGGCTGGCAGTGCCGCTATCCACCACCGAGCGCATGATGCGGTTCATCATATCGGCGACAGGCTGCTCCATGACCGTATATTTTTTGGGCTTCACCGGCATGTCAACCAGCACATTGCCGTCCGCATCTTCAATTTTGGTGAGGTAAACGGGCGTAACCCGCTCACCGCGGTTCGCAAAAGCCGAATACGCCCGCACCATATCCATCAGGCTGATGTCTGCGGTGCCCAGCACGAGGGTCGGGTCGCGGGGAATTTCTTCAAAGCCAAATTTTTTCACAAAATCATAGGCAGTACCCAGTCCTACTTTCATCAGCACAGCCGCCGAAACGGTGTTCACCGAGTTGGTCAGGCCCCCTTGCAGGGTGTAGTAGCCGCCGTATTTACCATCGGCATTTTCGGGTGCCCAGTCTTTGGCGCCTCCTTCAAACGTTACTTTTTCATTGGGAATGTACTCGCAGGGGTCTGCTCCACTGGCCAGCGCCGCTGCATAGACAAAGGGCTTAAAGGTAGAGCCGACCTGGCGGCGGGCCGTTACGTGGTCGTATTTGAACACTTCATGATTGATGCCGCCGACCCATGCGCGCACGTAGCCTGTTTTGGCCTCCATCGCCATAAATCCCGCCTGAAGGAAGGAGTTAAAATAAATCACCGAGTCGAGCGGACTCATGGTCATCTCCTGGTTTTCGCCCTCCCAGTTCCAGACCCTCATCGGGATCGGCTGGGCAAATATTTCCTGTATCTTGCTTTCGGAGAGGCCCTGGGCCTGGAGTGATTTGTAGCGGTCAGACTGTTTTACGGCCCGCACAATGCCCGGATCGTCGGCTTTCCAGAGTTTTTTCCCTTTCCAATGCTGGTCGAAGGCTTTCTGAAGTTGCTTCATGTGCTCTTTGACGGCAGTTTCGGCATATCGCTGAAGGCGGGAGTCTATGCTGGTATAGATTTTCAGGCCATCGGTATAGAGGTTCCATTCGTGGCCGTCGTCTTTGCGCGGGTTTTCTTTGAGCCAGGCTTTTACCTCTTCGGCGAGTTTGTCGCGGAAATAGGGAGCGATGCCTTCACCGTCCTGCACGCTGTTGTATTTCAGTCCCATCGGCAATTGCTTGAGGGAGTCGCTTTTCGCTTCTGAAATATGGCCGCCTTTTGCCAACTGCTCCAGCACCACATTGCGGCGCTCCTGGGCGCGTTCGGGGTAGTTGCGGGGGTTGTAGTAGGTGGTGGCTTTGAGCATGCCGACCAGCACAGCCGCGTCCTCCACCCGGAGTTTGTCGGGCGAGGTGCTGAAAAAACGCTGGGTCGCCGCGCCGATGCCGAACACATTTTCCCCGAAAGGAACCGTATTAAGATACAAAGCCAGAATTTCTTCTTTGCTATACACCCGCTCCAGCCGCTGCGCGATGAGCATTTCTTTGATTTTGGCAACGGGCATGGTCAGCAGCCAGAGATTTTTGCGGGGATACAGGTTTTTGGCCAGTTGCTGGGAAAGGGTACTGCCCCCGCCCGAACTTTCGTCCCCGAGCAATACAGACTTGAACACCACACGCATCAGGCTGCGGCCATCCACGCCGGAGTGCTCATAAAAGCGGGCATCTTCGGTGGCGATCAGCGCGTTCACCAGCTCCGGACTCAGGTCTTCAAAGGCGACATTGGTCCGGTTCTGAATATAAAATTTACCCAGCAGCACCCCGTCGGAAGAATAAACCCGCGAAGCATTGTGGTTGCGAACATTGGAGAGGTCTTTTTCATTGGGGAGGCGTCCGAAAAGCCCCAGCCAGACCCCTACGAAGAGCAGGAGCGCAAGCCCGACCATGGCCGCCACGCCATATCCGGCATATCTGAGCCATTTTTTCCAGGCAAAAGCAGGTTTAAGCGGAGGTTTTTGCTGGCTGCCAGAAAAATCCTGGCTGTTGGGCATCGTCATGTGGGAAACATTTGTTGGAGGGCAAAGTTCGGAAGAAAACTGCTCTTACTGAAATTAACGAATTTTCTCCCGGCTTATGTCATTTTTTCTCCCTTTTGCTGAATGGCAGCAATTGGTAACTTTGAGGATATGAACGCAATACGAGTCTCCTTGTTACGAATACTATTCTGGCTCGCCGCAGCGGCCCTGTCAGTGCCTGCCGCACAGGCGCAGTCCGACTTTCTGATCGGCAAATGGCGCAGCTACCTCAGCCATGTGAAAGTCTTCCGCACAAGCGAAGGCGGGGGCATCGTCTATGGGGTAACTTCCGGCGGAATGATCTCCTATGCGCCCGAAAGCAAAGAAGTGCGCATTTTCTCAACAGTAGATGGCCTGAGCGGGGTAAATCCTACGGCTTTGTACTACGCTGAGGGAGACGGGCGCTTTTTTGTGGGCTATGGAGACGGCAGCATTGACTATTTCAGCGACCCCTCCGACATCGGGTATCTGACCGACATCCGCATCGAAAACCTGCCCGACAAGGGGATTAATGCATTTGCCAGTGATGAAAACCGCCTGTTTGTGGCCACCAACTTTGGCATGGTGATCTTTAACCTCGTCAAAAATGAGGTTCAGACCGATGTGCTGCGTTTTGCAGATAATCCCAGCCGCCTTTCGGTGCAGGCCGTTACGGTGGGGCAGGACAGAATCTGGGTTGTGCTGGATGGCGCCGGGCTATATAGTGCGCCCCTTTCGGCCAGCGACCTCCGCAATCCCCTCGTATGGCAGGCAGAAAACGGCACTTCGGGCCTGCCCCAGGGACTCGACATCCGCGATGTGGTTGCGGGTGGCGGGCGGCTCTGTCTGCGTGAAACAGCAGGCGTCTGGGAGCGGAAAAACGGCCTTTGGGAAGAGGTTACCGCCCTCAAAGAACCCTGGGCGCGGATCCGGGTCAATAGCGCCAGCATTGCCGCAGCCCGATTTGATCAGGTAACTACCCTCGGAAATGGTGGCGATATCAATACCTTCTATATCAATGGATTTATAGAAGACCTCACCCTCGCCTCTTCGGGCGGCGTGTATGTGGGAACCACCGGCACCGGAATGATCGAGTACAAAGCCGGGGTGGTAACGCCCCTCAAAACCACCGGACCGCCCAACAACGACTGCGTGCGGATCGCAGTGGGAAACCAGCAACTGTTTATCGCACCGAGGGGCTATGACCAGATCTACACACCCGATCCCAGCCGCCTGGGGGTGTTTTATTTTAGCCAGACAAGCGGAGAGTGGACGCAGCTCAGTTCCGAAAATGGCCGCCTGCCCAATGAAGTCGCGACGGGTTTTGCGCGTGCGTATTACGACCCGCAGGGAGGCATTGCCTACATGGGTTCCTGGGGCGAAGGCATCGTAGCCCTGGGGGCAGATGCAGCCATACAGGCCTTTTATACCTGCCAGAACTCAGGCCTCTCTGTCGTCAGTGACCCCTGCAACGAGGCCAGCTACGACAATACCCGCGTCAGCGGCATGGACATGGATCCCTTCGGCAACCTCTGGGTGTCCACAGACTTTGGCAAAGACCCCCTTTCGGTGCGCAAGGCCGACGGCACCTGGCTCAAAATTTCGGGCTTCCGCTTTCCTACGGGCCACCATATCGTGGACCTGATGGCCGACGATTACGGCAATGTCTGGATGATCAACAATGACCAGGGCCTGCTGGTCTATACCTCCAACGGCACCCCCGAAGACCTCGAAGACGGGCGGGTGATCGCCCTGCGCACAGGCGCGAACCTGGGCAACCTGCCCAGCGGACAGGTCTATTCGCTGGCCAAAGATGCAGATGGCTTCGTCTGGGTGGGCACGGGCCGCGGCGTAACCGTCTATTACGACCCCTTTACCCTTTCGACAGGAAAAATTATAGATGCCAGCGCGCCCGTATTTAACCGCACAGACCTGCTCAAAAATACGGTAGTAAAATCTATCGCCGTGGATGGCGGCAACCGCAAATGGATCGGCACCAATGAAGGCGTTTTCCTGGTTTCGGAAAGCGGCGATGAGCAGTTCTATCAATTTACGACGGACAACAGCCCCCTGCCCGACAACAACGTCAATGACCTGAAAATAGATCCCCAGACGGGCGAGGTGTTTTTTGCCACCGATCTGGGACTGGTCTCCTTTCTGGGAGATGCCACGAAGGGGGCAGACAACTGCTCGGAGGTTTTTGTATATCCCAATCCGGTATTTACGGACTACGAGGGACCTGTGGTAATCAGAGGCACTACCGCAGGATCAAAGGTGAAAATCAGCACTCTTTCTGGCATGCTGGTGCAGGAAATCGAGTCGCAGGGCGGCACCGCTGTGTGGAACGGTCTCGATGTATATGGTCAGGAGGTGCGCTCCGGCATTTACCTCGCCCTGATCAGCGACGACAACGGCAACAACGCCTGCATAGGCAAGTTCACGGTAATCCGGAGGTAGAAAGCGGGAATAAACATTCACGCAGATGCCTCCGGCGTACAGGCGGCATCTGCGTGACATAACAGCATTTCTCAGCGTCGTTTCTCAGGCATGATAGGCGCCTGCAAACTCCTGCGCGAATGCCTCGATCGAAGTTTCGGTAAACACACCGGGGTTTTGGGCTGCCTCAGAGTTCAGCCGACCTTCATTTACCGCCCGGCTAAACTCGATATACATCCCTGCGAGGCTTTCGCTGAGGCCCGACTGAAGCATGCCATTGCGGGCATCGTCGTAGCTGAAAGTCACCCAGGGCAGTTCAGGCTTGCCGATGGCCTCGCCCAGCACACGGGTCGCTTCGCTGAATGTGAGGACGCGCTGGCCCGGGAGATTCACATAGGCGTAGCCGCTGAAATCGAGGGCGAGCAGGCGCTGGGCAGCGTAGGTGGCGATGTCGCGCACGTGGATCATGCCCATGGGAACATCGCCCGCGATCGGGAAGCCGCCGTGAATACCCATTCCTTTAATCAGGCCGATGTTGCCGAAAAAGTTCTGCATAAAAAAGCCTGCCCGGATCGCCAGCGTATTGAGGCCGGGGATCGCTTTCAGCTTCTCTTCGAGCAGGTGCAGGCCCAGAATCACGCCTGAATTTTCGCTCAGGTGCGCTCCGACACTGCTCAGCAGCACCAGATTTGGCACCTTGGAGGCCGCCGCTGCGGCCGCGATAGAGTCGCCCGCTGCTGTCTGATAGGCAAAAAAGTCCTGGGTCGCAAAATTGGGCGGAATGAGCGCATAAACGGCTGTGGCCCCGGTAAAAATGCGGGTCAGGAAAGCCTGGTCTTCGATCTGGCCGATGGCTGGAACAGCTCCTTTGGCGACAAGGTCAGCTACGTGCTCTGCACTGCGGCTCACAACTGTTACGGGCTTGCCTGCGTCGAGCAGGGTCTGGGCAATCTGTTTGCCTGTGTTTCCGGAAGAACCTAAGATGATGTACATAAAATGGGAATAAGGGTTATAAGGGAATAAGGGCAATAGAA
This sequence comes from Bacteroidota bacterium, assembly GCA_004292985.1. Taxonomy (GTDB): domain Bacteria; phylum Bacteroidota; class Bacteroidia; order J057; family J057; genus RDXT01. Next base: position 6,535 of record RDXT01000814.1, on the reverse strand, counting down.
TTACATACATACCAGTTGGTATGTATTGGGGTAAAAAAATAGTTCATGTTTTCAGGGCTTGGACAAACTGGATAAGGGTTTGGAGAGAGGTTTCGAAGATTTCTCTTTGCTGAAGGGCTTTGGCAATGCTGTAGCTGCCTTCGAGCGAGCTGAGAATAAAAATCGCGCTGGGGTCTGTTTCGATCTCCTGGCGGATCTGTCCGGCCTGCTGCCCGCGTTTCAGGGCGCTGCCGATGGCTTCGCGCTGCACGTTGACGATGTGCTGGAGGCGCTGCTGAAAGCCCTGGTCGAGGGGGGCCATTTCCTGCATCAGGTTATTGAGCGGGCAACCGAGGCGGACCTCCTCTTCGGAGCTCATGCTGATCAGATACCGGAGCTGGGCGATGATGCCATCCGCAGGATTGCCTTCGAACTGGTCCAGCGACAGCCAGAGCCGGGTATAGCGGGGCATAATCAGCTCATCTACAATGGCATAGCCGAGGTCGAGCTTGGAGGGGAAATAATGGTAAAGCGCACCCTTGGTAATGCCCAGATCGAGGATCACTTTATCCGCACGGGTGCCCTGGAAGCCATGCAGTCGCAGGGCCTGGTAGCTTTTTTCAAGGATTTGGGTGCGGGTATCAGTCATTACGTCGCAAAGATATACATACCAGTTGGTATGTGCAAGTGATAACGTATTTTTTGCCTGAAAAGTATTAACTTTGTGGCATGAGCGCCAGAAAAAAATTCATCCATGTTTGTCTCACACCAGCCCTGATAGACCAGTTCGACGTATCGGACGCTATCGTGGTGGTCATTGACGTACTCCGTGCAACCACGACCATGTGCGTGGCCTTTGATCACGGCGTGCAGTTGATGGTGCCGGTGGAGCACATTGACGAGTGTCAGCAGTATCGCGATCAGGGATTTCTGATTGCCGGCGAGCGTAGCGGCGAGCAACTGGCTGACTTTGACCTGGGCAACTCTCCGTTTGCCTACGCGAAAGACGTAGTATCCGGAAAAAAGATTGCCATCACCACCACCAATGGTACACGTGCGATCAAAGCCGCCCAGGAGCGGGGGGCTAAAGAGGTGGTTGTCGGTTCTTTCAGCAACATTGGCATCCTCTGCGACTGGCTCATCAGCCAAAACCAGCATGTTTGCCTCATTTGCTCGGGCTGGAAAGACCATCCCAACCTCGAAGACACCATCTTCGCAGGGGCAGTGGCCCGCAAGCTCCGCAATCACTTTTACCGTTTTCAGGACACGACGATCATGGCCGAGGCGGTATTTCAGTCTGCCAACCGCCGGAAGCGCTACTTTATGCGCAACTCATCTCACTTCAACCGCCTCATTCATCTGAATCTGCAGAAAGAAGTGAAGTATGCCCTGCACCGCGACACACACCCGGTATTGCCGATCATGGTGAATCACGAGCTGCACGACATCAGCAAGCACCTGGAGGATTACAAGGCCTACACCGAAACGATCCGCATTTCGCAGGAAACGGAGCAAAAAAAGGCCGTAAAATCCTGAAAATCAAATAACTACGCGCATTACTGGCAACAATTGCAACGTTGCAGGCAGAATCTGCGTCTTATCTTAAAAGACAATGAGACAATTCCTGCTGATAAGTGCAAGTGCACTGCTTCTGGCCTTCGGTGCCTGCAAAGCGCCGGAAGTACCCGAAGGCACTCCTGCCTGTGTGCGCGACCTGATCCGGGACATCAGCAATGAAGATGTGCGGAGTCCGGCTGCCACGGTCTGGCGCTACGATTACCCCGAAGGCGTATTTTATTATGTGCCGCCCTACTGCTGCGACATGTTTGGCCTGCTGTATAATGACGAGTGCAAGGTAATCTGCGCCCCCGACGGTGGCTTCAGCGGTGCAGGCGATGGCAACTGCCCTGAGCTGGACCAGAGCAAACGCAAGATTACGCTGGTGTGGCAGGACCCTCGATAAAGCAAAAGAGGCTGTCTTACGACAGCCCCTGTGTGATCAGGTATCCCCTTATGCAGGCTCCAGTTGCTGGGGACTCAGGGCCAGCCGCGCCTGGAGTTCGGCCGATACCGGCGCATATTCCAGGAAAGTCTGTGTATAGGTGGCTCTGCCCTGCGTGATTGCACTCAGCATCGTCGAGTATTTATGCAACTCTGCCAGGGGGATACGCGCCATAATTTTCTGATAATTTCCTTCCATCGTAAATCCCTCGACCACTGCCCGGCGGGTCTGGAGATCGGTGAGGATTTCTCCGGTGTGGGCTTCGGGGCTTAATACTTCGAGGTGGTATATCGGCTCCATGAGGCGGGGCGCTGCGGCCATAAATGCCTGACGGAACGCCTGTTGCCCTGCAATTTTAAAGGAGATTTCGTTGGAGTCCACGGGGTGCATTTTGCCGTCAAACACATACACCACCACATCGCGGGCATAGGAGCGGGTGATTGGCCCTTCCTCCATCGTTTCCATTACGCCCTTGAGAATGGCAGGCATAAAGCGGTTGTCAATCACGCCGCCGACGGTACAATTACAAAACACCAGTTTGCCGCCCCAGCTCAGTTCTATCACCTGGCGGTCTTTGACTTTAAACTCGGCGGGGTCGCTCATGTCTTTGAACCAGGGCGCCACCTTGAGGCTCACTTCGGCAAACTGTCCCGCCCCACCGCTCTGCTTTTTATGCTTATAGCTGCCTTCGCCCAGCCGCGTGATGGTCTCCCGGAAAGGCACCTTAGGCTCTACATAGTCAATCTCTACCCCGTAGATGTGCTTCAGGGTCCATTTGACGATCATCAGATGCAGCTCTCCCTGACCATAGACGAGCGTTTGCCGAAGTTCGGGGGAGTACTCGTAACAAAATGTCGGGTCGCTTTCGCTGATCTTGTGCAGGGCCTGGGAGAGTTTTTCATCATCTCCCTGTTTTTGCCCGGCAATCGCCAAACGGATGCGCGGCGAAGGAAACACAATCGGATCGAGGGCCAGGCCGTCGTTCCGGGAGCGAAGGGTGTCGTTTACGTGCGTGTCTTTGAGCTTGACCGTAGCCCCAAAATCGCCTGCGCTGAGCTTATTGACTGCATGGCGGTTTTTTCCATCAATGGCATACAGCTGGTTAATTTTGCCATGTGAGCCATTAACAGTATTGTAGAGGTCCATGCCCGCCACCAGTTCGCCGGAGCAGACTTTAAAGTAGCTCATGGCCCCGGCGTGCTTTTCATTCACATTTTTGAAGACAAACAGCGTTGTTTCGGGGGCTGTAACCTGTAGTTCGCGGCCATCGGTGCTATGTTCGGACTCCATCTGACCTGCAAAAGGCGCTACATTTCCCAGAAAGCCCATCAGGCGGCCGCTGCCCATGTTGCGCCGGGCGGAGAGGCAAAACACCGGAAAAAGCTTGCGCCGCAGCATACCCAGCTGGATGCCCTGGCGAAGTTCATCTTCATCAAGTTCGCCCTTTTCGAAAAAGAGTTCCATCAGGGTTTCGTCGTGCTCTGCGGCGGCTTCGACGAGCGTATTGTGCAGGGCATCGGCCTTTTCGCGCTCTTCGGGCGGAATGGGAAGCTTTTCGGGCTTGCCTCCTCCTGCCGGAAATTTATACATCACCATTTTCAGCAGGTCAATGATCGCGTTAAAGCCATCTCCCTGGTTGTAGGGATATTGCATCATCACCACCCCGGTGCCAAACTGCTTTTGCGCCTGGTCGAAGGTAGCCTGAAAGTCGGACTTGGCATGGTCTATCTGATTGACCACCAGCACCGAAGGCTTGTGGTAGCGGGTGAGGTAGCGCCAGATAATTTCGGTGCCTACCTCCACGCCATATTGCGCATTGAGGGTCAGCAGCGCCGTATCTGACACGCGAAGCGAGCTGATAAGCTCTCCGATAAAGTCATCCATGCCGGGCGTATCCACGAGGTTGAGCTTGGCGCCGCGCCATTCGGTGTGGAGAATCGAGGCATAGACAGAAGATTTTCGCTCCGTTTCGATGTCGTGAAAGTCGGAAATGGTGTTTCCTTCTTCCACATGGCCCATACGTGTGAGCAGCCCGCCTTCAAACATCATACATTCGGCGAGGGTGGTCTTCCCGGATTTTGAGCTACCGACAAGAACCACGTTTTTGATTTCGTGCGTCGTGTAATGCTTCATTGCTTCGCGTAGTTAGTAGTATGTGTTCTTGGAAGATAGTGAATTTTCTGTCAACTGTATATACTTGTGGCGGAATTTTCTTTGTTTAGCAGGAATTTCACGCGTGCAAACACGCCTTTGTGATACCAAAAGGTATGTATTCGTCCGGCAGAAGATCTCTTTTCCGTTTTTCGGTGTTCTATCTCAGCATTGCTATCGCCGAGCTGGGTTCTCCTTTTGTGTCAGAATCTGTGCCCTGGCTGCACTATGTAGCGAAACCGATGATTATGATTTCGCTGCTGGGATTTTATCTGAGCCAGAGCAGGTTTCGCCAGGAGCTGAGCGATTATCTGATGCTGGGAGCGCTTTTGTTTTCGCTGCTGGGAGATGTGTTGCTGATGTTTGAGGGAGAACTGTTTTTTATGCTGGGTCTGGGCGCTTTTTTGCTGGCCCACCTTTGCTACATCGGCTTATTCAGCCTCTCACACCACTCGTTTCAGGAGCGGAGTGTGCTGCGGCGCAAACCCTGGCTGCTGCTGCTGTTTGTGGCCTATGGCGCGGGCCTGATTTCACTCATCTGGCCGGGCCTGGGCGACCTTTATCTGCCCGTCGTTGTCTATGCCGTTGTCATCTGCGGCATGTCCCTGGCGGCCCTCAACCGCTGGAAGCGCGTACCCGAAGACAGTTTCGCTGCCGTTTTTCTCGGCTCTCTCCTCTTTATGCTCTCCGATAGCATGATCGCAGTCGAGCGCTTCGCCGCCGACATCCTGCCGATCCCCCTGGCCCATACCTGGGTGATGCTCACCTATATGGCTGCCCAGTTTCTCATCATTACAGGCATGCTGATCCAGATCCGCCGCCCGCGCCCGCAGGTAGCCGGAATGAACTGAGACCTGCCCTCAGGGCCGCGTCAGGGCCTCCACCCAGGCAGCATGCTGCGGAAAGGCCGCCAGCAAATCCGGACGCGTAGCCAGCTCGAAGTCTGCAAAATCAAAACCCGGCGCTACCGTACAGCCCACCAGCGCATAACTCTGCGGGTCCTGCACCCTTGCGCCAAACCAGTGCTGCGCCGGAACCACCGTCTGAAACTGCTCGCCCGACTCAGGGTCCGGGCCCAGGTGCGTTTCGCTGAACTGCCCTTCGGGCGAAATCTGGTACAGCGTTACGCGGCTTCCTGCATAAAAATGCCAGCCTTCGTCGCTGCTGATCCGGTGAAAGGCCGAAAAATCGTGCCCTTCGATCAAAAAATAAATGGCTGTGGAGAAACTGCGCGCAGTCCCGTAGCGGGCGGGCAGCGCATCGGCGGGTATCTCTCCGGCAGACCGGTAGGTCTCTGAAAACCAGCCCCCTTCGGGGTGGCGTGTCATACCCAGGCGGGCAATCCAGTATTCGGCAGTTTTCATAGGGAAAGATGTGTTATTTTACAGAAATTTCGCACAACTTAGCCTAAATTATCATATATGGATCTGGCAAGTACGATTCGCAACCTGATCGCCCAGGACAAAATTAAGCAGGCATTTGACCATCTCCTCGCACCTGATTCGGGGCTGGATGCAGATCAGAGAAACAGCATTGTTCTGCTTTCAGGCCGCTTTAAGTCGGTCAAAGACAGGGAGAATATGGGCATTCTGGACTTCTCGCAGTCGCGCGTGGAGCGTGCCCAGATCACGGCTGCCCTGCTCAGCATTACCTCCTCGCTTACAGAAGCGCAGGAGCCTGTGGTGCAAACACCCAAAAGCGCACCCGGAGCTGCTGCCTATCGTATCCTCTTCCTCGCTGCCAACCCCAAAGACAGCGGCCGCCTGCGCCTGGACCTCGAACTCCGCGAAATCGAGGAAAGTATCGTCCGCTCCAGATACCGCGACAACTACGCCATTGAAAAGCGCTTTGCGGTGCGTCCCATAGACCTCAGCCGTGCCATGCTCGAAGTCGAGCCTCAGATCATTCACTTCTCCGGCCACGGCGTGTCCCTGAAAAATGATGCCGCAGGTGCCAGCGACCGCGCCCTCTTTTGGGAGGCGGAAGACAGCAGCATAGATGACAATGCCCGCGGCGGCATCGCCCTCGAAGGCCCCGACGGCAATACCCACATTGTCAAAGACCAGGACCTGGCGGGCCTTTTCAGGCTCTTCAGCGACAAAATCCAGTGTGTGCTGCTCAACGCCTGCTACTCGTATAACCAGGCCAAGGCCCTGATCGAGTATGTGCCCTATGTGATCGGCATGAACACCGCCGTGCCCGACGATACCGCCATTGCCTTCGCCACCAGCTTTTACGATGCGCTGGGTGCGGGTAAAGGCATCGAGTTTGCATTTGAATTTGCCAAAAGCAGCATAAACCTCAATGGACTCAGCGGCGCACAGATCCCGCAGCTGATGAAAAAAGGCTGACCTTTTGTATGCGAATCGCTTCTCCCGTCCCAAAGTTTGCCCTCACCCTGGC
>RDXT01000063.1 GCA_004292985.1 Bacteroidota bacterium | reverse complement strand
GGCTGCCGGATGGTCGGGGGCTGTTTCGTATCTTCAGGGCAAAATGATCAGCAGCGATCAGCTCTTTTTCTTCGCAACCAACCACGGCGGCGGCTGGCATCAGGTAGAGGACAAAAACTACAGCGGCGTGAGCGATGGCAACAACGACGAAGGCGACCCCTTCTTTTATGACGAGACCTTATTCTATTATAATACACCCGGCGCGATCTCCGATGACCAGTTAAGCGGATGGATCAACTCAATTCCCTTTGCCCGTCTGGTGGCGGTGATCGAGCCTTGTTTTGGCGGCGGCCTGCTACGCGACCTCAAAGGCAGCAACCGGGTGATTGTGTCGGCCTCTACAGAGTTTGAGTTTTCATGGGCGCTGCCGCCTTCGTATCAATATAATGCCTTCAGCTACCATTTTACTGCGGCAGTGAATGGTGCCACGCATAGCGGCACGCCTGTGGACGCAGATAGCGACAACGATGGTGATGTATCCATCTTAGAGGCCTTTTTGTATGCCACCAACGCCGATACGCAGCCCGAAACCCCTCAGTATGAGGACAGTGGAGACGGGCAAAGCACTGCGGCGCCTTCCGTTAGCGGGACAGACGGAGGGTACGGAGCAACAGTCGGGCTTTGAAAAAATTTGCCTGCGGAACCTGTACTTTATGACAGTTTTGGGTATATTGCGACAATTACCCATTATACTGTAATTCTATATGATCCGTTGGACAGGGTTCATCGCGTGCCTGCTCTTGTGTATAGGGGCAGAGGCCCAGGTTTCGTACGAAAAACGGTTAGAGATCGAGCTGCAAGACGGCTACCAAAACGAAAAGATCCATACGTTTGAAGGCTATGGCCTGCTGCTGAGCGCCGAAGCTACAGACCCCGCCAGTGACTGGCTGACCTGGAAGTACGATCTGTACAACACCGATCTTGAAAAGGTAAAGTCAGCGACTGTCAAAGTCAGCGCTTATTTCCGGATGGAACAGCAGGTAACTTCGGAGCATCATATCCACACCCTGTTTCACCGTAAAAATCACTTCGTCATCAGCAGCATAGATGTCAATACGATGGAGGAGCACAAGGTGAGTGGTAAGCTCCCGCATGGGAAGGAACTGTACAATATGTCGGTCGCAGGAGATAAGGCTTATTTCGAGATGCAGTTTATCTCCAAACGCTATTTGCTCATCGTCAACTGGATTACAGGCGAACTGAAAGAAATACCCATCAAAATCCCGAAGGTCAATTCCGGTTTCAATATCAAGGGATTTCACGTGCTGGAAGAGACGGGCGAGGCATTTGTATTTGCAGGTATCGAATCTTCCACTCCTACCTATGATACTTACGTATTGCGCATCAGCGCAGAGGGCGAGATCGCAGAGATCTACAGCCTCTCCCAAATGCTCGGGAAGCAGTTGAATAAATCCTCTGTCAGCTATCTCGGGGAGGGACATTATGCATTTGCCGGAACCTATTATACACAGTCCAAGGTAACTTCGGAGGGCCTATTCTTCGCTACAGTCAAAAACGGGCAGATCGAACATAAGGTGACCCGCGCCTTCGGAGAGATCAAAGATTTTACAGAGTACATGCCCAGTTCGAAAAAAGAGAAGATAGAGAAAAAAATGGAGAAGCGGGAAAGTAAAGGCGAGGAATATGAAATCAGTTACAGCGCCGTTCCGCATGACATGGTCAGCCTGTCAGATGGATATTTGCTGTTAATGGAAGCCTTTTACCCCACATTCCGACAAGAACAGTATATGTCAACCAGCACGATAAACGGAGTTTCTGCGACCCGTCCGACGACCCGGAATGTTTTTGACGGCTTTCAGTACACCCATGCAGTTCTGATGAAATTTGACCTCAATGGACAGTTTGCCTGGGAGCATACCTTTCGGATGTGGCCATTTTACAAGCCCTCATATGTCCGGCGTTTTATCTCGATGCGCGGATTTATGACGGAGCAGGGCGAGAAAAGCATCCGGATGGTATTTTCCAGCTACGACAAAATCATCTCCTACACAGTAGATGACCAGGGGCAGTCTGTTGGCAAACGATTAGAAAGCAGCATAGAAACCGGGTTTCCAGGCGACTACAAGATGACCTTGCCCTACTCCAGCCTCAATTATTGGTATGACAACTACTTTATTGCCTATGGCAGCCAAAGGATCAAAAACAAAGGGGATGAGGAGGTAAGTAAAAAGCGCTCTGTATTTTTTATCACCAAAATCGGATTCGAATAACCCCGCCTGGACCCCAATCCCAGTCAGGCTATAACAAAAGAAAACGCCCCCTTTCAAGGAAGCGTTCCCAATACACACATGGATGAAGGTTTTTTATGATTTTGTCAGCCCTTCGAGGCGCATGGCCACAGGAAGCAATACTTCGTTTTCTACGCGCTCGTGGATGTGAAGGTCGTTTTGCAGGGCTTCCAGTTGTGTGAGGAAAATGCTGACTTCCAATGAGATGCTTTTGTCGGGGTTTTCTTCGCGGATCCGGGAGATCAGTACCTCCAGGGCTTCCTCGCTGCGGTGGTCTTCGTGGCTGTGGGCAAAATCGCTGAGTGTGCAGGGCAAAAGACCCGGAAAACAGCGCTGCGCATAGACTTTTCCGTAAGTTGCCTGCAAAAACACGTAGCTGATGTAAGGAAAAAGGCGGATTTCCTCCTCTTCTATATGGCGGAACAACTGCTGTTTAAAGTGGTGAAAAACCGGAGCCAGCAGCAGAAAAATCGGATAGCGGGGGCTGTGCGAACGGATCAGGCGCTCGACTGACTGCTCCAGTTCATTAAAGCGCTGCCCACGGTAGTAGTCGTGGGTGCGGTAGAGGTAGTCCAGCACCACCGGAATGGGGTATGACTGAAGCAGAGCTGCATCAAAACCCTCGATATCGTCAAAAGCCTTCAGGATTTCGGTGAGAAATCCAAGGTCGGGCACGTTTCCGGCTTTCCAGGCATCGAGCCTGAGCGGATGGGAGGACTGGTGCAAATGGAAGCGGTCCAGGACGGGGCCCAGAAAGCGATTGTACAGCAGCAACTGTTCTACACTGTGTTCGGAGGAGATCATAATTGTCTTATCCACTCAAAAATTCGCTGTAAATTTGACATCGTAAGCTTCCCACCCAATGACTTTTCTCATGCGCCTCCTATTATTTCTCGCAAGCCTTTGTCTGATGGTCTCTGTCTATGCCCAAGACGCTCCTTCGTTTCGCGTCATGAGTTTTAACATCCGCCTCAATACCACAGCCGACGGCATGAACGCCTGGCCCCACCGCCGGCCGATGGTCGAGAGCATGATCCGCTTTAACCAGATAGACCTCCTCGGCGTGCAGGAGGCATTGCCGGACCAGATGGAGGACCTCCGGCGGATGCTGCCCGATTTTGCAGCGCATGGCATCGCGAGAGACACCACACCCGGCGGAGAATATTCGGCCATTTTTTACCGCCGCGCCCGCTTCGACCTGATAGAAGGCGGCACTTTCTGGCTCTCCGAAACCCCGGACAAGATGAGCAAAGGCTGGGACGCTGCCCTTAACCGCATCGCAACCTGGGGACGATTTATGGATAAAGAGACCGGAAAACAGTTTGTCTATCTCAATACCCATTTTGACCACGTAGGAGAGAATGCCCGCAGGGAAAGCGCCCGTTTGCTGCTCGAAAAAAGCAAAAGCCTGAATCCCGGCGGCCTTCCGGTGATCCTGAGCGGCGACCTCAACACGACCCCCGAATCTGAGCCTTACCGCACCCTCAACAGTGGTCTGTCAGATGCCTATTACCGCACCCGCCTTCAGCATCATGGTCCTTCGTCCTCCTGGAGCGGATTTACAACAGCTGGAGAACCGGGACGGAGAATTGACTATATATTTGTAAATGAACAAGTTACGGTGCTTCGCCATGCCATTCTCAGCGACTCCTGGTCAGGAAAATTCCCCTCCGACCACCTGCCTGTGATGGCCGAAGTGATCGTAGGCCCTGTCCGTCCCCTCGCTGCTGCACATGCCCACAACGACTACGAGCACAAGCGCCCCCTCTGGGATGCCCTCGACCGGGGATTTACGAGCGTAGAGGCTGATATCTGGCTGATTAACAATGAATTGTACGTTTCGCATACCCGCCCGGTAAAACCCGACAGCCTGCGCACCCTTCGCCGCCTCTACCTCGATCCGCTGGCCCGGCGCGTGTCAGACTATGGCGGCGCGGTGTATCCGGCCTATCCCGGCATTTTCCGCCTGATG
>RDXT01001047.1 GCA_004292985.1 Bacteroidota bacterium | reverse complement strand
AAATCCCTTCACCCCACTCTTTTTCAAGCAAGGCATACACATACAAATCGTGCACCTGCCCCTGCACCCATTCAGACTCCCGCAAAATCCCCTCGCGCACGAAGCCCAGACGCTCCGGCACCGCCTGGCTCCGGTGGTTGCCCGTAGCGCAGCGGATTTCGATCCGGTTGAGGCCCAACTCCCGGAATCCGTAGCGAATGAGGGCCGCAGTCGCCTGAGTTACAAGCCCCTTGCCCTGAAAAGATTCGCCTAACCAGTACCCCACAGAGGCGCTGCGGTTTGCCTTATCTATCTGGTAAAGTCCGACACGGCCCGCCAGCATACCCTCATACAAAATCATGCATGGCAGTTCTGTGCCTGCCTCGTAGCGGTCAAGCGCCCCCCGTATAAAGCCCAGAAACTGGTCTGTATGCTGCATATGGTCCACCCAGGGAAGCCAGGGCCGCAAAAATGCACGCTGCGATGCCACCAAAGCCTGCAAAGGCTCCGCATGCGAGGGCGCAATCAGCTCGACAGAAAGCGTACCGGATTGATAAAAAACAGCCATTAGTCCGAAGGTGAATCGGTTAAAAAATGGCGGATCAGGCGGCTGAGTACCACCGATTCCACCAAAAAGCCATCGTGGCCATATATAGAATGAATTTCTTCGTAGCGGGCACCGGGAATATGCTTCGCCAGAAAACGCTGCTCCTCAGGCGGAAACAGCACATCCGAACTCACGCCCAGCACCAGGGTCCGGGCTTTGATCCGGCCCAGCGCAGCTGCCACCCCTCCCCTGCCCCGGCCCACATTATGCGAATCCATGGCCTTGGAAAGCGTCCAGTAAGCAAAGGCATCAAAGCGACGGTACAGTTTTTCGCCCTGGTACTGCTGGTAGGAGGATGCCTGGAAACCATCGAGCTTATCGTCATTGTCCTCGGGCTGGCGCACGGCATAGCCCTCGTAGCTGCGGTAGGTGATCAGGGCCATCGCGCGGGCGGCCCGCATCCCTTCTTTTCCGGCATCCGGATG